>JACMRF010000098.1 GCA_014376575.1 Undibacterium sp. | reverse complement strand
TACTCCATCACATCGCATTGCCACAATTGACGACCTACCTGCGATTGTTGCCATTTACAATTCTACAATCGCGTCGAGAAAAGTTACTGCGGACACTGAGCCTATTACAGTAGCGTCGAGAGCTGAGTGGTTTTATGAGCATCTACCAGAGAAACGGCCGCTATGGGTAATTGAAGGTGCGGATCGAGAGATCGCCGGCTGGCTTTCATTCTCCAACTTTTATGGTCGTCCTGCTTATGCGGGAACAGCTGAGTTATCCATTTACTTGCATGAGAATGCCAGGGGTAAAGGTTTTGGTCGATATTTTTTAAATGAAGCGATCGCGCATGCATCCAACATCCAGGTTCATACCTTGTTGGGATTTATTTTTGGACACAATACGCCAAGTTTGAATTTATTTGCTTCATTTAACTTTCAAATTTGGGCCAATATGCCAGGCGTAGCGACTCTTGATGGAGTCGAACGCGATCTCATCATCTTCGGCAAGCGAGTCAATTGAACGTAAAAAGAGAGTAAAATCTTGCTTCTCTTTACAAAGCATTGCTTTTTAAATAAAAATAATGCAGTCATTTCATAGGAAATCCCCAACATGCTGAGTTATCGCCATGGCTTCCACGCTGGCAATCATGCCGACGTCCTCAAACACTTCATCACCATACAATTACTCAATTATCTAAGTCAAAAAGATATTGCTTACACCTACATCGACACTCACGCAGGTGCCGGACTGTATTCTCTTGATGGCGGATATGCCAGTAAAAATGCGGAGTATGAGACAGGAATCGCGCCGCTTTGGGATCGTACCGATTTGCCGCCATCTCTTGCAGAATATGTTGCGCTCGTCAAGGAGTTGAATCCAAGTGGGAAAATGCGTTACTACCCAGGCTCGCCATATTGCGCCGATAAATTTATGCGTGAGCAAGACAGATTGCGCCTGTTTGAGTTGCATCCAAGTGAAATCAAAATCCTCAGTGAGAATTTTCGTAAGCTTGATGCACATGCTGCAGCCCAAGGGCAACGAACTACGACACGTGGAAAACGTATTATCATCGCGGCCGGTGATGGCTTTGAAGGACTAAAGGCATTGTTGCCCCCCCCATCTCGACGTGGCATGGTGTTAATTGATCCACCGTACGAGGTTAAAGACGATTATCGTCGCGTCAAAGTGACACTAGAAGACGCTTTAAAGCGCTTTCCTACAGGTGTTTACGCCGTTTGGTATCCTGTCTTGCAACGTCCGGAATCTAAACAATTACCAGAGCGTCTTAAACGCATTCCCGCCAACGGATGGTTAAATGTCACTTTGTCTATCAGCGGCCCAACGCCAGATGGCTTTGGCTTGCACAGCAGCGGTATGTTTATAATTAATCCACCTTGGACGCTAGAGGCAACTCTTAGAGAGGTCATGCCGTATTTAGTTAAGGTTTTGGGTAAGGATGCTACCGCAAATTTCGTTATAGAATCTGGCGAGACGCAAATTATTGGAAAAGGGCGTGTTAAGAAATAGTGGCATTTTAATTTTTTAATTTACTTTAATTTTTAATTCCTCCCACGAACCGCTGACTTTGCTCTCCGAAAAGCATGCGCTAATTTTTTTGCAGATCGATATCATCTCCAGCGCAATGTTGGAGATTTTCTAGTTAAGAAATCACTCTTTAATCCTCAGTAAATTATTGTCTTTTTTTTTAATTTCTTTGAAATTATCTCAATAATCACACATCCACGATCATTAATAATCGCACTGCAATAAAAAACTTTTTCAAGTGCTGAATAGATAGGTTCTTTCTAAAGAAAAACTTATTTTAGCTATGTAAATTTATTTTTTTGTATATGAATACATCGATTTAAATGCGAATTTTCTTAAATTAAACAGTATTTTTGTAGCTGATCATTCATTAATTGTTGCTTCGCAGCATAAATAAGGATTGACGGATTAGTACGGTCGTACAAAAATCTATTTGTAACAGCTAATCGTCAAATAAATAATTTCAATTAGGTCTATTTAAACGCAACGCATATCAGGAGAGTCGATGTCGCAGTATCAAAAAAGCCCACTCATGGGGCAAATGATGAGTAAGCCCCTCCTCATTTCAAGCATCATCGAACATGCCGATAGGTATTTCGGAAAAAATGAAATTGTGTCTCGCAGGGTAGAAGGTGATATACATCGATACAACTACAAAGAGTGTCATCAACGATCTAAAAAGTTAGCTAATGCTTTTCGCCAGCTTGGCATCAAAATTGGAGATCGGGTCGCTACCCTTGCGTGGAACGGTTACCGCCATATGGAAGCCTACTATGCGGTTTCAGGTTCTGGTGCCGTTTTACACACCATTAATCCAAGATTGCATCCGGATCAAATTGCCTACATTGTCAATCATGCCGAAGATCAATTTCTTTTGTTTGACATGACGTTTCTCCCTATTATTCAGGCAATAATTAGCCAGTGCCCGACCATCAAAGGTTTTGTGATGATGTGCGATAAAGATCGCTTGCCGACTGATGGCATCATCCCCAATTTGCTTTGCTATGAAGATCTCATTGATGCTAACTCAGATGTTTTTGAGTGGCCATTGTTTGACGAAAATTCCGCATCCAGTCTTTGCTATACGTCTGGCACTACAGGGCATCCCAAAGGAGCTTTGTATTCGCATCGGTCCACCGTATTACATTCTTTCGCGTCTGCACTGCCAGATGCGCTTAATGTTTCGGCTCGTGATTGTGTTATGCCTGTCGTGCCGATGTTTCACGTTAATGCATGGGGTCTTCCATATTCAGCGCCTATCACAGGCGCAAAACTTGTATTTCCTGGCCCTCACATGGATGGTAAATCTCTTTACGAGTTATTTGAACAAGAGCAGGTTACTTTTTCTGCAGGTGTTCCAACCATTTGGCTGGGCTTGATTACCTATGTGGCACAAAATAACCTGACATTTTCATCGTTTAAACGTACTGTAATTGGTGGCTCTGCCTGTCCGCCCGCGATGATGAAAACCTTACGCCATACCTATGGCGTTGAAGTCGTACACGCTTGGGGTATGACAGAAATGTCACCGCTTGGTACAGCAGGTACTCTGCAATCTAAGCATTTGTCGATGACGGATGCTCAGCAAGAAGCTGTTCTGGTTAAGCAAGGTCACGCAATTTACGGCGTAGACATGAAAATTGTAGATGATGCGGGTAAAGAATTACCTTGGGATGGCATCACTTATGGCAATTTGTTGGTGAAAGGGCCTTGGATCATCAGCAGTTACTTTAGACAAGAAGGCGGAGATGTATTAGAGGATGGATGGTTTCCCACTGGAGATGTTGCAACGATAGATGAAGATGGGTATATGCAAATCACCGATCGCAGTAAAGATGTAATCAAGTCTGGCGGTGAGTGGATAGGCACCATTGACTTAGAAAATGTTGCTATGTCATATCCCGGTGTTCTTCAAGCCGCATGCATTGGCGTCTTCCATCCAAAATGGGATGAAAGACCGCTCTTATTAGTTGTGAAAAAACCGGGTGTCGATGTCGATAAAGAAGAATTAATTCATTTTTATGAAGGAAAAATAGCAAAGTGGTGGACCCCCGATGATGTTGTATTTATTGATGCACTACCTTTAGGCGCGACAGGAAAAATTCAGAAAAATAAACTACGAGACCAATTCAAGGATTATCATTTACCAACCGCATGAATAATTAAATGACCTTAAGCTGCATTATTCATTTGGCTTAAGGCGATAATGAAACAAAAAATAATATCCACAAACAATCGTATTGGAGAGAGACAAATGAAATTTCAATTGCGCGCATCGGTTTTAGCCATCACCTTCGCTTTAGCCACACCACTCGTGATGGCGGATACCATCAAAATAGCATTTATAGATCCGTTATCCGGACCGTTCGCACCAGTCGGACAGAACATTTTAAATTCATATCAATTTATTGCAGAGAAAGCCAATGCCGAGAAGTGGGCGGGTGACAATAAATTCGAAGTTGTTGGTTTCGATAATAAAGGAAGCCCGCAGGAATCTCTTGCTATGCTGAAGTCGGCCATTGATAAAGGCTTTAGATATATTACGCAAGGTAATGGATCTGGGGTCGGATTGGCACTATTAGATGCTGTGAATAAACATAACGAACGCAATCCCGGAAAAGAAATTGTCTACCTGAATTACGCTGCAGTTGATCCGGATATGACGAATAGTAAATGTAGTTTTTGGCATTTCCGTTTTGATTCAAATTCAGACATGAAGATGGAAGCATTGACCACCTTCATCGCCAAAGATACCGCGATCAAAAAAGTT
Organism: Undibacterium sp.; assembly: GCA_014376575.1. Next base: position 16,296 of record JACMRF010000098.1, on the reverse strand, counting down.
TATATTATTGGACAGAACTATTCTTTTGGTCATCAAGTTACTCGGGCCGCAAAAGAATATCTAGCACGCAAGCGTCCAGATATCCAGATTGTTGGTGATGATTTACACCCAATTGGTCAGGTCAAAGATTTTTCACCTTATGTTGCAAAAATTAAAGCATCTGGTGCCGATACTGTTATTACGGGTAACTGGGGTGCAGACTTGGCGTTATTGATCAAATCGTCAAAAGACTCTGATTTGAAAGCTAATTTTTATACCTACTATGGTGGCACGTCAGGCGTCCCAACCGCGATGGGTGCATCAGGAGTTGATCGAGTCAAACAAGTGAGTTATTGGCACCCGAACAATGAAACCTTCTCAGGCAAAGAAATTGTGGAAGGATTTAAGGCAAAATACAAGGACGATTATTACGCCATGGCGACGTATTCAGTCATTGCAGCAGTAGCCAAGGCAGCCAAGGAAGCCAAGTCAATAGACCCAACAAAGATTGCATTTGCGATGGAAGGAATGAAAGTAAAGAGCTTGAATGGCGAAGATGTCATACGTAAAGTGGATCACCAGATTCAACAACCTTTGTATATCGCTACTTGGGTCAAAACAAACGGCAAGGATGTCATCTTTGATCAAGAAAATACTGGCATGGGCTGGAAGACAAATCAGAAAATTGATGCCTTTGTTGCTTCTCAACCGTCATCGTGTCAGATGAAACGACCAGGATAATTCTATAGTTGGAAGACAGAGAGCGGCACATTTTGTGCGCTCTCTTTTTTTTCTCATAAATAGAACGATCGTTCCATAAATTTTTTAAGGATCTGCTCTGTGGAGTTCACACTAATTACGCTACTTAACGGCGTTAGCTATGGCCTGCTGTTGTTCATGCTCTCGTCGGGTCTTACCTTAATATTTAGTATGATGGGGGTCTTAAATTTCGCCCATGCCAGTTTTTATATGATAGGCGCATATTTTGCCTACACAATTAGCAACCAACTTGGATTTTGGCCTGCGTTGTTTATCACACCGCTTTTAGTTGGATTTTTAGGTGCAATGGTTGAGCGATATGGTTTGCGTTCAGTCCATAAATACGGTCATATTCCAGAACTTTTATTCACTTTTGGTCTTTCCTATGTCATCGTGGAAGTAGTTCAGCTGATATGGGGACGCTCTACCGTTCCTTATGCTATCCCTGCGATGCTCGATGGTCCGCTATTCACGATCTATACAACGACATTTCCGATGTACCGTGGATTTATGATGCTGGTGGCATTGTTGATGCTGCTCTCTATTTATCTGTTGTTGACCCGTACTAGGATTGGCTTGGTCATACAAGCTGCATTGACGCATCCCGATATGGTGGAGGCGCTAGGACACAATGTGCCACGCGTGTTTATGTTGGTTTTTGGTGGTGGGTGCGCGTTAGCTGGCTTGGCTGGTGTAGTTGGCGGCAATGCCTTCATCACTGAACCAGGCATGGCCGGCACATTAGGTAGTATTATTTTCGTGGTTGTAGTTGTCGGAGGAATGGGATCACTTGCCGGCGCGTTCATTGCGTCGATCTTGATTGGAGTAGCGCAGACCTTTGCCGTAGCGCTGGATTACTCCCTTATTTCCTTACTAAGTAAAGCAGGACTGCTCATCACGGCAAATACGCCTGGCTATCCCTTGCTCAGTCTCACCATTGCGCAGGCGGCCCCGATCCTTCCGTACCTATTACTGGTACTTATTCTCATCTTCCGGCCACGAGGCTTACTTGGCACTCGCGAAGGATAAAATATGACAACTACATTAACTTACAAACCTCTCAATTTAGCGCGTTGGATTATATGGAGTAGCTTTGCATTACTCCTAATAATCGCGCCACTCATATTTACTAGCGGTGGATCACTTTCCTTGCTCTGCACAATGGGCACGGTAATGATCTTTGGATTATCTTTCAACATGCTCTTGGGGCAAGGTGGAATGCTTTCTTTTGGTCACGCCGTGTACTCTGGTCTCGGTGCATTTTTCGCCATTCATACAATCAATTTGGTGAGCAATGACAGCTTCAACTTTCCGATCACGCTGGTACCTTTGGTTGGTGGTATTGCCGGCGTGTTTTTTGGTATTTTGTTTGGTTATGTCACCACTAAAAAATCCGGAACCACTTTCTCTATGATCACGTTGGGCATGGTTGAGCTAGTGTTTGCAAGTTCACTCATGTTTCCTAGCTTCTTCGGGGGAGAAGGAGGTATATCGACAAATCGTGTCGTAGGTCAGTCATTCATGGGTATCACTTACGGTCCGCAGATACAAGTATATTACCTAATCACATTTTGGCTTTTTATCAGCACAATTGGCATGTATGCGTTCACGCAAACACCTCTGGGTCGGTTGGCCAACGCAGTTAGGGATAATCCGGAACGCGTTGAGTTTATTGGATACGACACACAATGGGTGCGCTATTTAACGCTCATTTTATCGGCTTTTTTTGCTGGGATTTCAGGTGGTTTATCTGCCATTAATTTTGAAATTGTTACAGCGGAAAACGTGAGTGCCATTCGTTCGGGAGCAGTACTTCTATTTACTTTCATAGGCGGAATAGGATTTTTCTTTGGGCCTTTGATCGGTGCAGTATTGGGGGTGATTTTGACGGTTATCTTGTCCGACATAACTAAAGCATGGCAACTATATTTGGGTATATTTTTCATTCTGATTGTGATGTATGCGCCTGGGGGAATCGCCAGTATTTTAATGATGAACCTACGGGTAGCAAAATACGGTTTGTTTAAGCGTGTTTGGCCCGCTATGTGGAAGATTGTTCTGGCATCCGTATCTATCCTTATCGGTAGCATCATGGCCATCGAAATGCTCTATCAGCGCACCTTGGATAGCTCATCATCTAGCGAGATGAATTTATTTGGTTTTATGGTAGATGCGACGAAACCTGGTGCATGGCTTGTCGCCTTGCTCTTGATTGCAGCAGGAATCGTCGGTTTTTTACGCTATAAGGAAGTATTTGGACATAAATGGAGCGAAGTGAATACTGAAATTGAAGATCAGATGCGGAGGGCATACGCATGAGTCAGTTTTCTTTGGAGTTAAAAGACGTCAGAAAAAGTTTTGGTAAATCCGAGATCATTCGTGGTGCAACACTACAAGTTCCCAAAGGCGAACGCTTTGCCATCATTGGCCCCAATGGCGCGGGTAAATCGACCTTATTCAATTTAATTTCGGGACGTTTCCCTATTAGTTCTGGCGATATCCTTTTAAATGGCGAGAGCACTAATGCATTACGTCCATTTGAAATTAATCGCCGGGGATTATCTCGTAGCTTTCAAATTACTAATATTTTTCATCGTTTGTCGGTCTACGAGAATTTACGCTGTGCAGTTTTATGGTCTCTGGGTTACAAGTATTCGTTCTGGCACAGGCTCAATGGATTAAAAGATGCGCATGAACGTGCTGAAGCAGTACTCGAGCAGATAGGGTTGAAACGTAGGCGTGACATAACAGCTGGCTTACTCACCTACGCTGAGCAACGTGCATTAGAAATCGGCATTACCATTGCCGGCGGTGCCGACGTTATTTTGCTTGATGAACCGACTGCAGGTATGAGTCGTTCAGAATCTGATGCGGCAGTAGAACTGATACGCAAGGTCACAATCGGAAAAACTTTACTAATGGTAGAACATGATATGAGCGTAGTGTTTGGCTTGGCTGACAAAATTGCCGTAGTGGTCTATGGCGAAGTGATCGCCTGCGATACACCGATCAATATTCGCAATAATCAAAAAGTGAAAGATGCCTATTTAGGTGGTCATGCACCTGCTGAGGTTGCTGCATGAGCACCTTACTTGAGATTAAGGACTTAAACGCTTTTTACGGCAAGAGTCATGTTTTGCACGGCGTGAATATGGTCGTAAACCAAGGCGAAATTGTCAGCTTGTTAGGCCGAAATGGCGTTGGTCGTTCCACCACAATAAAAGCGGCAATGGGGCAAGTGGATGCCAATGGATCCATCCTATTTAAGGGAGAAGAAATTATTGGAATGAAAGCTTTTCAGATCGCGCACAAGGGTTTGGGGTATGTTCCTGAGAATCGGGACATTTTCCCTAGTCTGACGGTAGAACAAAATTTAATCTTGGGCGAAAAATCCAATAAAAAATCACGCTGGGTTCTGGATGACATGTATCAGATGTTCCCTAGATTAAAAGAGCGTCAAAATACGTCTGCCGGCGTTTTATCGGGCGGAGAACAACAAATGCTCACGTTATGTCGCACTCTGATGGGAGACCCCGATCTGATTATGATTGATGAGCCTACTGAGGGCCTGGCACCCAAAATTGTTGATCTGGTTGCTGAATATCTCAAGGAACTGAAAAATCGAGGTATATCGGTGCTTTTAGTGGAGCAAAAACTCGCGATTGCTTTAGAAATTTCCCAGCGAGTCTATGTGATGGGGCATGGGAGCATCGTATTTGAAGGAACGCCAGCCGACTTACGTGCAAACGAGACAATCCGTAAGGAATGGTTAGAAGTATAATTTTTGCACTACTTATATATTTATACTACCCCCCAGTAATTTTTCGTAACGCATTATTGGTATGCGCATTTGGCTATTTTTATAAAAATTTAGGGGGAGTATATAAAACTTTCCCTCTATTTACATTAAAAACGTATTGGAATAATTTCATTATTAAATAATACGACCGTTCTATTTTGCGGTATAGTAATTGTGAAATTTTGATTCAGATAGATTTTTACGACAAACGAACAAAGCAATTTAACTTTTAGGAAGAGACATGAGCGCAGAATATCAAGTCAGCGGCAACATTGCCGTCATCACAATGAACAATCCTCCCGTGAACGGCTTAGGCCAATCGACCCGAAGTGCGATTGTTGATTGCATGCAGCTTGCATTAAATGACGATGCCGTCAAAGCGATTGTGATTACTGGTGCCGGCAAAGCTTTCTCGGGCGGTGCGGATATTAAAGAATTCAATTCACCAAAAGCATTTGCCGAACCGTCTCTTCATACTGTTATTAATGTCTTAGAGAACGCTAGTAAGCCGGTTCTCGCAGCAATTCATTCGGTATGCATGGGCGGCGGGCTTGAATTGGCTTTGGGATGTCATTATCGAGTCGCCACGGCAGGTGCCCAAATTGCACTGCCAGAAGTAAAATTGGGCATCTTGCCCGGCGCAGGTGGCACACAGCGCCTACCTCGCGTTCTAGGCTTGGAAATGGCCTTGAATATGATCGTTTCTGGCGCGCCAGTCGTATCAGAGAAATTGGCGGGCACTGCCTTGTTTAACGAAATGATCGCCGGAGATTTAATGCAAGGTGCGATCGCATTTGCAAACAAAATAGCGGATGCTCGCCCATTACCCCGTGTAAGAGACATCAAGATTGATTATCCTAATCACGAAGCGTTCTTACAATTTTCACGCAATACAGTGCGCGCCATGTCTGGGCCATTTCCAGCGCCATTAAAATGTGTTGAGGCGGTTGCAGCGGCTGTCACCAAGAAATTTGATGATGGATTAGAGGTAGAACGTGGTTTATTTCTTGAGTTAGTACAGACAACAGAATCCAAAGCCCTACGTCATGCTTTTTTTGGCGAGCGAGCAGCAAGTAAGTTGCCAGATGTACCGGAAGATACGCCAACGCGCTCCATTAAAGCGGTTGCCGTCATTGGAGGAGGCACGATGGGTGGTGGTATCGCGATGAACTTTGCGAACGCCGGCATTCCAGTCCAAATTCTAGAAATGAAACAAGAAGCACTGGACAAAGGTTTAGCTACCATTCGTAAAAATTACGAAAATACCTTTAAAAAGGGCAAACTGACCCAAGAAAAATTTGATCAGCGCGTTGGCCTGATTACGGGCACCTTGTCCTACGAAGCAATTGCGGATGCAGATATCGTCATTGAAGCGGTTTTTGAAGAGATGGGCGTTAAGGAGCAGGTCTTCAAGAAGCTCGATGAAGTAATGAAACCAGGTGCCATTCTCGCTTCAAATACCTCAACCTTAGATGTTGATATGATTGCCAGCTTTACCAAGCGCCCTCAAGACGTGATTGGAACCCATTTTTTCAGCCCTGCCAACGTAATGAAATTACTGGAAATCGTTCGCGGTAAAAAAACAGCGAAAGACGTGCTAGCAACGGTACTGGCGCTATCTAAAAAAATCAAAAAAACCGGTGTGGTTTCCGGTGTGTGCGATGGCTTTATCGGCAACCGTATGATTGAACAATACAGCCGCCAGGCGGGATTCTTATTGGAAGAAGGTTGTACACCAGAGCAAGTTGACAAAGCCGTCGAAAAACTCGGTTTTGCCATGGGACCTTTCCGCATGGGTGATCTGGCTGGTAACGACATTGGTTGGTATATCCGCAAACGCCGCTATATCGACAAGCCGCATGTTACTTATTCAAAGACAGCGGATTTGCTCTGTGAGCTTGGACGTTTCGGTCAAAAAACAGGTGCAGGCTGGTATGACTACAAACCCGGTGATCGCAAGCCGTATCCTTCGCAGCTAGTGAATGACATGATCATTAAACATTCTGCCGATTTAGGCATTGAGCGACGCAAAATTTCTGATCAGGAAATCACAGAACGTCTGATCTACGCTCTAGTGAACGAGGGTGCGTACATTTTGGAAGAAGGCATAGCAACACGCGCCTCAGACATCGATATGGTTTATTTAACAGGCTACGGCTTCCCGTTACATCGCGGTGGGCCTATGTTTTACGCAGATACCGTTGGCTTGACGAATGTTATTTTGGCGATGGACAAATATGCAAAAGGACGACACGGAGACGCATGGAAGCCAGCGCCATTAATGGTTAAACTGGCAGCTGAAGGAAAAGGGTTTAACTAATGTTTCGCATGCTGTAATTTTTGCAATGTAGTTAAAAAGGCGCAACCTTTTTGGTGCGCCTTTTTTATTTTAGCCTTCAAAGAATTAATTGATAATCGCAAATAACCGCCCGAAAATCAGTCCTTTGTTCGGGCAATGTTATAATCAAAGGTTAATTTATTCTCATATCGCAAAAGGTTTTTAAGTGCTTTCTACCGCAAATATTACGATGCAGTTTGGCCCAAAGCCAATTTTTGAAAACATCACCGCCAAGTTTGGTGACGGTAACCGTTATGGTTTGATTGGTGCCAATGGCTGTGGTAAGTCTACCTTCATGAAAATTCTGGGCGGCGATCTAGATCAATCAGGCGGCACAGTCATGTTAGACCAGCATGAACGCCTGGGTAAATTACGCCAGGATCAGTTTGCCTACGAAGACATGCGCGTACTCGATGTCATCATGATGGGACACACAGAAATGTGGGCGGCAATGGCTGAGCGTGATGCCATCTATGCAAACCCTGAAGCAACCGATGACGATTACATGAAAGCGGCCGATCTGGAAGCTAAATTTGCCGAATACGACGGCTATACTGCAGAAGCCAGGGCAGGGGAGTTGTTACTCGGTGCCGGTATTCCTATCGAACAGCATCATGGCCTGATGAGCGCCATCGCACCAGGCTGGAAGCTGCGCGTATTGCTGGCCCAGGCACTATTTTCAAACCCAGATATCTTGCTGTTAGATGAGCCAACCAACAACCTCGATATCAATACGATCCGCTGGCTGGAAGACATTTTGAATCAGCGTAATTCCACCATGATTATTATTTCCCATGATCGCCATTTCCTTAATCAGGTATGTACTCATATGGCAGATATGGATTACGGCACGCTCAGGATCTATCCCGGCAACTACGATGATTACATGCTGGCGTCTTCACAGGCTCGTGCGCAGCAAATGGCCAACAATGCAAAGGCCAAAGACAAAGTTTTAGAATTGCAGGATTTTGTACGTCGTTTTGCAGCGAATAAATCTAAGGCGCGCCAAGCTACGTCGCGTGCGAAACAGATAGAAAAAATCAAAATTGAGGATATCAAACCTTCGAGTCGACAAAATCCGTTTGTACGCTTTGATGGCGAGAAAAAATTACATAGACTTGCCGTCGAAGTAAGCGGTTTATCTAAAACCTATGACCGTACTTTGTTCAGCAGATTAGATCTGATGGTCGAAGCTGGAGAAAGAATAGCCATCATCGGCGCCAACGGTGTCGGTAAAACGACCTTATTACGCTGTATAGGCGGAGAAGAAATCTCTCGTCTTAGTGCGGATAAAGGTATCGTCAAATGGGCTGAAAATGCAAATCCGGGCTATATGCCGCAAGATCCTACCGAGGAATTTGCAACAGATAAAAATCTGACCGACTGGATAGGGCAATGGACCAAAGAAGGCGACGATGACCAAGCGGTCCGAGCTATTCTTGGACGTTTGTTGTTCGGCGGTGATGATGTTAAAAAATCGGTCAAAGTCCTCTCTGGTGGTGAGAAAGGTCGCATGATGTATGGCAAATTGATGCTCGGGCGCCATAATGTGTTGTTGATGGATGAGCCGACTAATCATATGGATATGGAAACAATTGAGTCACTTAATATCGCACTCGAAAAATATGCGGGCACCTTGATATTTGTGTCGCATGATCGCGAGTTCGTGTCTTCTTTGGCAACCCGTATTTTGGAGGTTAAGGAAACTGGAATTATTGATTACAGTGGCACTTACGAAGAATACTTGTCCAGCCAAGGTATTGAGTAAATTAGAGTATTCAAGTTAATAAAAAAGCCAGGTATTTCCTGGCTTTTTTATTGCTTACAAAACGTAACTTCAGACGCTTCGTTATTTACCTTCATATTTACTATCATCAACACTAATGTCGGATTCAGAATAAAGCAGTTGATCCAAACGATCACGTAAACTTCTTGCCATCTCTTTACCCTTTGCCTTAAGTACCGCCTCTATATACACATTTCTTAAATCTTCGAAATCTTGCATGTTTGATGCGCGCTCAACCCTCATCTGCAAAGCGAATCCTCGTAAACCAAGTGTGCTTTTGATGGTTTCATTAAAAAATTTACTTATAACTTGAATCCGGCGTCCGTTATCTTCAGGGTTATCTGAAATCACTAGTTTTGGCGTTGCTTTTATTTTTATCTCTTCAAGAGGAACTTCTATATTTTTTTCAATTATTGCGCTGGGTGTTACTGTCGACAGGATTGCCGCAACAGTGGCTGATTCTGCGATTAACCCTTGCTCAAACAGTGCTTGAATGCTTTGTTCATTTAAGCCTAGTCCACCAATTTTCTTAAGCAAATCGTTGACTGTTTGTTTTCCATCGATCATCACCAATAAAGACCGTAATCTAGGCGCTAGCTGGTATTTGCGGGTAGCTATTTCTTCACGTCCTTTGTCCGTTTTATCGTAGAAAATTGTACTCATGAACAATTATTACCTTTTTCGTCTCATTATTTTATTTTTACGCCATTCAAGATTCACTGAAATGATGAGCAATCATAATCCGATCCTGAGAATACACTAGTTTAATGCGGAAGAATTTGGAAAAATTTTAATCACTTTTTGTAGATGATTGTTATTTTCTTTGGTTGGCGTCGCATTGCATGCGCCACAAGATGAACAGTCGACTATGCATGTACTTTTTGGATCATCCAATAATTTTACAAGTGATGGGATTTTCTTTGATAACCTAACAAGTAATTTTCGCTTACGCTCGTTGGGAAGCCATTTAAAGCTCAAGTAAGCGATAGCAGAACTAACCAATATGATGACAATAAAAATTTGCATGTCACGCTCCCAAAAAATGCCTTGCCACATTAAAAGTAATAAATGATGCGGCATATGCTAAACCAAACAAATAAGTAGCCATTAACACGGGATAGCGAAGTGTGTTTGTTTCTCGTTTAACGACACTTAATGTAGCAATACATTGCGGTGCAAAAACATACCAGGCCAATAATGATAATGCCGTTGGCAAACTCCAGGAGTGTGCTATCAGTGGCTCAAGGCTACTTGCCAACTCACTACCAGATTGTGACAGTGAATAGACTGTTCCCAAGGCCGCGACAGCCACTTCTCTAGCTGCTAATCCTGGTACCAATGCAATGCATATTTGCCAATTAAATCCGATGGGCGCGAAAATAACTTCAAGCATGCGTCCTAGGATACCTGCAACACTATAATAAATTGCTGGTTGATCTGCATTATCTGGCGCTCCTGGAAAACTACTCAAGAACCATAATAAAACCATCAGCGCCAAAATAATTGTTCCAACCCGGGTAAGAAAAATCTTAATTCTTTCCCATAGTCCTAAAATTAAATTACGTGAATTTGGGAGGCGATAATCGGGCAACTCTAACATCAGTGCTTGTTGCTCAGATTTACCCCAGAGCCTCTTAAAAGCAAAAGCGACCAGCATTGCGGAAACAATGCCCGCAATATAAAGAGAAAATAACACAATTCCTTGCAAATTGAGCCAACCAAACATCATCTTTTGCGGGATGAAAGCGGCGATAATTAAAGCATACACTGGCAATCGTGCAGAACAGGTCATTAACGGTGCAATCATAATTGTGACTAATCTATCACGAGGGTTTTGTATGGTGCGAGTTGCCATGATTCCTGGAATTGCGCAGGCAAAACTAGAAAGCAAGGGAATAAACGCGCGCCCTGACAAACCCACTTTACCCATCACTCTGTCAAGTAAAAAAGCGGCGCGAGGTAGATACCCAGAATCCTCCATTACAAGGATGAAAAAAAATAGGATGACAATTTGTGGTAAAAAAACCAACACACTACCAGCACCGCTAATAACACCTTTAACTAATAAATCTTGCAAAATACCAGGAGGAAGTAAGGTTTGTACTACGCTACCAATTTGATCGACACACACCTTAATGAAATCCATCGGTATTTGCGCCCAAGCAAATACCGCCTGAAACACTAAAAACATCAAGGCAGAAAAAATGATTGGTCCAATTACCGGATGCAAAATAAACCGATCAAGCTGATAACTCAGCAAATTTTCACTTTCAGCAGGCATTGATACGCAACGTTGCATGAGTTCATTAGCAACTTTTTGCCGGTCTTCAGGAGACTTCGTGCCAGAAAATGGCGCAGTTGGTTTTGCTTGTCCTAAATCATCTGCGATGGCTTCTAACTTTTCGATTAAGGCATCTATTCCATGAGGCACGATAGCGATCGCATCAACTACTGGTATTCCTAAGTTATCTTGGAGGGAATTAATATCAATAATGATGTTTCGTTGTTTCGCAACGTCCATCATGTTGACTGCCAGAATCATGGGGCCGCCAATATCTTTTAACTCTAAAGCAATGCGAAGACCACGTTTGAGATTAGTGGCATCGACTACGCAAACAACGACATCTGGTCGAACTTCATCTGTATGAGTTCCAGTGATAACGTCTTGTGTAATCTTCTCATCGGGAGTAACAGCGTTCAAGCTATAAGCGCCAGGTAAATCGAGGACACTCCAAAGACGGCCAGATTTTGCTCGAAATTTACCTTCTTTTCGTTCAATCGTTACACCTGCATAATTGGCAACTTTTTGCCTGGCACCGGTTAGCCGATTAAATAACGCAGTTTTACCACAATTTGGATTTCCAACTAAAGCAATCCTCAATACATTTAAGGCGGTATTGCTCATCAAATACATCCTGCTGGTGCAACCCCAATTAATGCGGCCTCAAAACTACGTAGAGCAAATGTAGATTGGCCTATACGAACTGCTAAGGGTTCACCGCCAAAATATCCACGGTGTAGAATACGAACAGATTCACCTTTGATAAAACCAAGTTCCTTAAGCCTACGAGCAACATTAAATGCAATGGAATGGTCGGGATTATCGTCAGCAATAACATCCAAGACGAAAGCTGAGTCACCGATACGCAATTGATCGAGCGTTGTAGCCGACTGCTTTACCGTTTTCAAAATATTCATAATGTAAGTATTTTCAATACCAAGAATCTAAATGATAATGAGAATATATATCATTATGCGTTACTACTCAATACAAACAGAAAATAACAAAGAACATAGTTATCTTGAGATTGCTCTGATACTATCTTCAGCCAATTAACAATGTCTATTCTAGCTATATGAAGATCAAATTAACTTTTAGTATTTGCTTGATTTTATTATCAAAGATCGCACTCGCAAATGGCAATGTTTGCATTGACCCAACGGGAAAGAAGATTTTTTCCGATATCGCGTGCGAAAAACGCGGTTTGCAAGCAGCAAAATCAGAATTTGTGGTTATCCCACAAGATAATGTACAACCTGTTTTTGTCGTGACAACTAAAAATATACCCACTACTAATATTGCAACTGCACCAACATTGGGTGCTTTAAATAAAATTGAGAAGAGAGCGAGTCCGTGGTCCGGTGATGTGCCTTTGAAGGGGGTCGCTTGGTTTATTATTTCACTCATGCCAATTGCAGCGGTCTTTTTTTTGGGATTTCATTTATTCCTGTTTATTAAGGCGAGGCTTCGAAAATATAGGCATGTTCGGTCAGCAATGGAAAACCAAAACTCTTGATATCAACACAAAATCACTCCCGTAAAGATAGATAATTTAAAATCGTACACAAATTAAGAGGGGAATCATAGCGACGTCCTCTCATGTTGCACATAATTCTTCAGACGAACAAAAGCATCGTTTGCAGACGAGAGCAGTTGCTTTGCAAGTACGATATCGGCATCCTTACCGGACTGTTCGATTTGAGCAGCGACCGTTGCCAACTTCGTGACACCAAGATTTAAACAAGCGCCTTTAATCTGATGCCCGACAGTAATAATTTCGGAGAAGCGCAATTGATTAATTGCCATCGATATTTTATCGAATAAGGGCGATATCGTCATGATAAAAAACTCTAACATTTCAGACTGAATTTCACTATCTTCACCAAACAACGATTAACAATGCAATCCTTTTCTCGTTTACGGCCTAACCATTTTACATAATATAAATTATGCGAAATTAACCACCCATTAAAAATCCCGAAAGGCCGCATACTGTGCGGCCTTTTTTTGTTTCTTTATGGATAATAAAATGAAATTTCCACATCAATGAAGTGGAAATCAGCCCGACTAAGGCTCTTATGACATCATATTAAATGACGGCGAACGAGGTGATACCGAAGTAATGAAGCTTGCTAGAAACCACGTACGCGGCAAACAATTTGTGTCATTAAATTTGCTGCATCGCTTATGAAAATATACCAAAGCTGTATTTCTTTTTATCCAAGAGCCGAACGCACCATTTGCCAATAAGTTCTCTAAACTCGAAGTCCGCATGCCGAAAGCAAAAAAAGAAAATATCTGGCTGCTTTCGTACACTCTAAGGCGTCCAAAACTACTATGTCATTCATTCTTACGTGAATACATTGTGTAAACAAGCTCATAGGATGTAAGGCGGATTGCAACGCACTTTTTCTAAAAATCCAATGTAAGTCGCTCACAGCTGCAGAATAGTACGAGACAATCATTCAATTGTTACAATCACACAACCGTAAAACCCGGCTTTTTCAATTTTCTTGTTTGACTCGGCAAATTGTTCAAGCGGATAAGTGGCAGCAATCCTGTGTTGCAACTCACAGCGCTCCAAAGCAGTTGTGATATCGCGTATCGCAGCAGCCTTCGCTTCTTCTGGTATCGCATAAACAATGACTGTGCGGATTGTCAGATCCATGAATAGGATGCGTCTGAATGGCAGGATTGGCTCAGGTATTGTTGAGGAATAGGTCGCAATCACGCCACCTATTCGGATAATGTCCAGCAACTTTCTCAAGTTGGCGCCAAAATCTACCTCAATGACGCGGTCCATTTTTCGGCCATTGCTGATCTTGAGAACTTGCTGTTCCCAATCCGAATTTTGATGGTTGACGAGGAAATCAGCACCAGCCGCGATACAATCACGCCGCGCTTCGTCGTTGCCGGCTGTGGCAATAACCGTCGCGCCCGCAGCTTTCGCAAACTGAATCGCATAATAGCCGACCCGCCCTGCTCCGCCTGTCACCAGAACAAATTGCCCTTGCACCGAACCATCGGCGTTGACGCAACGATGTGCCGTCATGGCGGGAATGCCCATACAGGCACCAACGTCAAAACCAACATTATCTGGAAGCCGCACCGCCCGACAGCTGTCGATAGCGAGATACTCAGCAGCAGTACCATGCAAACGGCCATACTGCGCCTGATATACCCATACCCGTTGTCCTATCCGGTGTTGAGGAACGCCTAGGCCAACCGCTTCAATAATTCCTGCACCATCACTATTTGGAATTACTGGGCCATTGTCTAGCAAATCGGGAAATGCGCCCGCGCGTTTTTTCGTGTCGGACGGATTAACGCCAGAAGTTTTCATTCTAATTAATACTTCGCCATGCGCTGGAGCAGGCTTATTGAAATCACCGACTTTAATGACGTCAGACGGCATGCCGAATTTATCGTACCAAGCTGCTTTCAATAGATTCTCCTTAGATTCAATAAATGAAATCTGCAATAAATGACCAATTAGAGGACTAATTTGGCTTACTACAGATTTGCTTGTAGTCCTGCTATCTGCAAAACTTTTGTGTACAGTGCGTAGTCAGCAGAAACTAAGGCGACTCCGAGTTCTACTTGTAATTTCAAAACCCAGGTCAAGGTGCGTACGCCAGAGCCGCTGATTAACACCGCCTGTGCCGATCTGCTAGCTGCACAGGTGCGGCGCACACTTGCCATTACCTCTTCATCGGAAAATTGCCATTGCCGTTTATCGACCATATCCTGATTTTCAAAAAGGCCCTGATCGACAAAGGATTGAATCGTCTCTACCTGATAACCGCCGCGACTCAAAAAATTGACGTACATTGATTTCCACACTTCGTTGTAGTACGGACAGGCTGCCGCTACCTGACGTACATCAAGTGCATCAAGCATATCCAGTACTGCCACACCGTTAAGCACCACTGGCACTCCACAGGCCGCACTTAGTCGTTCTGCAAGTGCTCTGGCACCTGTTGGGCTGCTGCCAATCAGATACGAGAATGCCGGCCCCACTTGCGCAATCACATTGCAACCAGCCTGTGCCAACAAGCACGCTGCGGTTGTGAGATGTGGCTCTGCTGCGGCGATCTGTTCGAAACTATAGTCAAACCCCAGCGGCCCCATAATTGTCTGGGTCACTTCAAGCTCGCCTGCGTGCCTATCCATAAACTCGTTCATGGTGGGGTCCATCCAACCGGGCGCAGCGATGATGCCTAATTTAATTCTTTTACTAGTATTCATATTCTTTGTGTCATGCTCAAAACAAATCAGGCCAACAGGCCACCATCGACGATCAGCGTTTGCCCGGTCATGTAGCCGGCACCGGCGCACAGATAAAAAATGACTTCGGCATAATCAACCGGCATGCCGACCCGTCCGAGCGGCAATGCGAGTGCAGCCGCAGCGGCTTCTTCCGGGTCCCAGCCACAATCCCAATTAGTCCCGCCGACCCAACCCGGAGCGATGCCATTGACCCGAATTTCTGGGCCCAAACCTTTCGCCAACTCACGGGTCATCAGTACCAGGCCTGCCTTGGTCGTTGCATAAGTAGTGCTACTGCCACCGCCACCGAAAGCGGCGGTTGAAGCCACATTCACAACAGCACCATTGCTCGCTTTCAAAAATGGCGCAGCAGCCCGAATACATCGGAATGGTCCGATCAAATTGACCGATATAAGTTTGTTCCAAAAGGCATCATCTTGAATACTCATATTGGAAGGTGGGATGGCCTCACGTGTTCCTGGGGTTGCCGCGTTATTGACCAGAAAATCAAGACCACCCATCGCCTCTACCGCCGCATGCACCATGCGCTCAGCAACCAGTGAATCACCCACATCTCCAGGAGCAGCCACCACTTTCAAACCTAATGCGGTTAAACGTTTCACTTCTTTGTCGAGTTGTGCATTACTTGCCAGATCATTTAGCGCCACAGTCGCACCGGCTCGAGCAAGTGCCTCGACAGTAGCAAGACCGATGCCAGATGCGGCACCGGTAACGAGTGCTCGTTTGCCACTCAGATTTGCTGTAATGTTCATTGCATACCTTCCAAAAAAAATGCGTCTCTCTTCAATGGGGAGAATCATCGCATCGTGGTAAGAAAACGAGAAGCGAGAAATTCTAATTACCCTCATTACGTTTCGTGATATTTATTCAGTCGCTATTCAGAGACTCGATGAGTTCATCCAGGAAGGTTTCATACGGTCGCCACGCGTCAAGACCAGAGCGGTAAATTGGTTGCCTTACTTGCTCCGAACTTGGCGTTGCCACCGCACGTTTATTTTGATGGAATTCAATACACTGCGTCTCTAACGGTAGATTGCAGTAGGAGAGAATTCTGAGCACCTGCC
>JACMRF010000097.1 GCA_014376575.1 Undibacterium sp. | reverse complement strand
TGTGCGAAGCGACCGAAGACAAACCGGCTGGTGGCGGTATGGGCGGCGGCATGGGTGGTATGGGCGGCATGGGTGGTATGGAGGGAATGATGTAATTTGGTGCTTAGGTAACCAAGCGCTATACAGAAAAATGCCTGCAGTGATGCAGGCATTTTTTATTTGACGATAGATAATCACGGGGTTGATTTACAAAAATTAGTGTGACTACCGAGCATACCTTGCGAGATGTTAAGCAATTTGCAATACTTGCGCCAGATATGAACTCCCTGACCTTACACGGATTTCGATGGAGCAAAAGAATGCGTTAATTCACTTTCTTTTTGGTGAAGTCAATCGTCTGTCGGCACAGATCATGGCATTGTCGGCCCACGTTGTGGAACTCATAGCTAGGCAGAACAAGGATAGCCGCAACTCCAGCAAACCACCCAGCGGCGATGGTCCGACAAAGAAGACGTGGTCGTTACGTGAGGTCTCGAGTAAAGCTTGCTTAGTGTGTTACGCCATGCCTTCTCCAAAAATCTAATTCAGCTTGCCAGCGGCTAAATAGTCATAGATGTGAATTTTGACAAGGGTTAACTTTCTCATTAGAAATTTAGTTGATTAAAATCAATAATTTTCTTGTTATATTTTAATCAAACATTTTCAAAGGTTATAATCTTACATAAATAATTCAGCTATATTCCAGCTTTAGTTTCAACCAGCCATTGAAATATTTTTAATCTTCCGCAAAATTATTATGACCTCTCCAATTCAATATTTAAAAAATCAGACACAAATAGATTTATCAAATCCTGATATTAATAATTATATAAATTCAATAGCAGACATTCAATCACCAAAACCATCGTCAATTCCAATAAAGATTGACTTAAGAGCTGTGTATGACAGTGTAATTGGGATCGATCGGAGCAGAAATTGTGGGTTTGATAAATCCGGTGTGGCGCCAGAAAGATTAAGAAAAACCGATCTTGACAAACTCTCAAAAATAGCGACGAATATTCGCGAGAAACAGATTCTTTATGACAAAATTAATCGCGTAGAAGAAATCAGTCGTGTTATTTTACCAAAAATGAAGGCTGCGGTTAAAAACCAAAACAGTGACTACTCTGACGAGGAATTTTTTTCCCAGTTAAAAATAGAATGTGAAAAATTTGACATAGATAGTAGGATTGCCGATGTATCAGTCCGACTAAAAAAAACAAGACCATTATTACAGATGAAAATTTGGAAAAGATAGCTTATGAATTTTTTGCATTTATTCCTGAAGTTCCAGGGGAATCGAGCCTGTTTCTAGACGCGGTTAATCAATACAAAGAATTGCTTCATGGATCTCGGAATATTATAAAAAAAGATGAACAAAATATCGGTAATTCTCATACTTTAATTCGGGGAGAAAATGGTCATATATTTGAAATGCTGAATACCATGACTGAAGCCGAAATAGAGCGCTTCCAACGCAAAACCAATCTACGAATCAAAGCCATCGACCAGCCTGTTCGTACGTACGAAAAGAACGGCGAGAAACTTTTTAAAGTTGAACTTGGGGCTGGAGCATTTGGCAAAGCACGGATCGCCAGGAACATTTGCACAGATGAATATATGGCGGTAAAGAAAACACACCCAGTATTTTCCGCGTCACCCGAACTGGGATTTCTGGCTCAAGATCCGGTTAGATCAAATTTCTCAACTCTTCCTAAATCTAAACAGAACGGATTGCGCAATTTAAATAATGTGGTGATTACGCCGGTTGATGCGCAAACTATACGCAGTCGTCAATCCACGCGCCTCAATACCTTGGCGAACACGACGAATGCACAAAGTGGGCAGCCCGGCAGCGTCTCAATGGGCCAAGCTTTCAGCCAACCAGAGATTTTGAAAGTTTTGGACGAATATGAACAGGCCGATAAATTGCAATTTATCACAAACTTTGCTACTGGCAGGTACAAAAATACTGTCAGTAATGCGATGACTACTTACAATTTTTCTGAGTTGGGACTAGTTACTATTGACAACTTTACGCAAACATTTAATGTCTTGCGTCACTGGTTTGAAACTTTCAAAAATGCACAAGATTTGCCACACCAAGCCCAAATACTGCTTGGGCGTTATGCAAAGGAATATTATCAGGAAACTTATAATAATAATAGCTCAATGCATTCCAATATTTCGACAGGCATTAGGCGATTCGAAAATTCGGATTTTAAACTTAAAGACGCAAAATATAATCAGCGCTTTCTAAATACACTCGCAAAAGAGATGCTGCAATCGTTAGCTACATTACATAACTACGATGGATTTAGCCACCGAGATATAAAGCCTGACAACATTATATTGAGTCAAGACAATAATGGAATAATTTCAGTAAAGTTAATCGATATAGATTTGATTGAGTCTTCATCTTGCACACGTTCAATGCCAAAGATTGGATGTTTTCCGTACATGCCGCCGGAGGCAATTATCAATGAAAAAGATGGATCTATTTCCTACGATGGGCAGCGAGCAGATGCGTACGCCATGGGCTTAACTCTTCGCTTCATTTTTGGATTTGGCATGCATGATATAGGTGAAATTGGAGAGTATCAAAAGCTGCAAGTTATAATGGAAAGGTACAAGGAAGCCGCGAAAAGCAATTCAAATCCAGAATTAGCAGAAGAAATCAAAGAGCTGGAATATCGTTGTAAAAATTTGCATATTACACCCGATAATCTTGTGCAAAATCAGACGCGTGTCCAAGCCCTTTTGAAGGCCGTACCTGAAGCTGCCTGCGTTAAAGAGTTATCCGACTTGATGGTAAAAATTCATCCGGGAAAACGTTTTTTGCCAAGCGAAATATTGAATTTAGATTTTTTCAAAAGGTCCAGCAATTTTCTATCCGATACTGAATTTTCGGCGCATGCGCATCGGATTGTAAGGTTTGCCAAGGTCCTTCAAGAAGAAGAAATACACGCGGTCAATGGTCACGACTCAGATAGTGCCCATGAACTGCAACTAATGCGTTATGTTGCAGCAAAGTCAATTGTAGAGGGTCGTGGTGGAAAATCTTGTAGCGAAGATCAAAGCAATCTATCATCCGCCGAGCGACGAAAAGTTGATGCGGAAGAACGCAACCTACAATCCGCTGCACTGCTTCGCAGAACTGGACGAAAATTTGCATTCGGCAACGGTGCCAAAGCGAATATTGCAGAAATGAAGTTGCAATATGCGAAAAGACATTAATATTTTTGGGGCTAAGTGATGATTAAAGCATCTGAAATTCTTCGCAATCCAAAGACACATCTATTTGCAAGCCAAAAACCGTCTGAGCTTGCAGGTAGGAGCTGTGGCGTAGAATGCGACAACCCAGCACGTCCGTCTAGTAATTTAAATAACCAGCAACGGCGGCCCGGCATTCCACCTGCTGTAGCGAATAAAGCAGCAGCAAGATTTCAGAAACAGGCAAATCCAGCCATTGCCAAAGCTAATGCAGCGCCATCGCAATCCATTGAAGAAATGGTAATGCAATGCGCGAACTGGACACCTGAAGAGTGGCGCGAGCACGAGGCCCGCCATGAGGAACGCGCACAAAAAGAAGAAGCGCGCGCGGCGGCCTTGCTCTCTGTTTCTGCTCTACTAACCTTTCCTAAAACACTGCAAGAAAACCTCTCCCGTCTCAAACAGCAAAGCTCGATACCCGATGGTGTAATAAACCAAGCCTGGCAAAGCCTGGAAAACAATACCGAATATTTGGAAGGGAAATGGACCACCATCTCCAACGAACGACGTCCTCCCTATATTGGTTTTGAAGACCCTGCGGATAAACACGAACGTGAGGTGGTACTGAACCGGTTCGAGGATATCCGTCTGGTTCATGCCAGCGCGATTGCTGATCCAGTTCGGTCGCGAAATACCAAGCAACCGCATTTTTTGCATGCCAACCACGTCGATATGGGTTGCGGCAGGCATTTCATCGCCGCGCAAAAACCCGTTGCAGGGGAAATTCCCGGATTTCATCAGGTGATGGTTGATCGCAAAGTCGCACTCGTCGTCGACTTGACCAAATACAGCGAGCAGGATGCGGCCACCGATTATTTTCCGCGGCAAAAAGGCAAGTCTTTGCAGGCGTTGGGCTGCCAGCTCATTGCTTTTTGTAAGAAGCGCAGTAAGTTTAAGCCGTTGATGATGATCGATCAAAAAATTGAAATGCGTGGCGGTCAGGCGACGCATACGCTGCAACGATTACATTTTCCCGGCTGGCCAGATCATGGTGTCATTTCAACCAAGACTTTGATTGGTCTGGCAGACAAGATCGAGGCAACGAGCCCAGACCCGGCACGGCCGGTTGTGATTCACTGCATGGCAGGCGTTGGCCGCACAGGTACGTTGATGAGCTTCCTGGCCGCTCGCAAACGGATCGCCGATGAAATAATGCGCAATCATGGAGCCTGCAACCCGGCGATGATTTTGCGTATTGCGCTCGACGCCGTTGCGCAGGGACGGCTGCAGCGCGGGCCATCGTTTGTTCAGACACCGGAGCAATTCAATCTGTTGGTTACTGCCCTGATGCAAAGTTTCGCCGAGCAAGTGAAACCGGCCGGCAAGCCTGCCGCAAGTGTGTTGCCAAACGTATTGCTAAACGTGCTGCCAAACGTATTGCCAAACGCGGCGCCAACTTTTCGGGCGGCAGTGCCGAACAAACGTCGCGTGCGCTTCACTTTGCCGGAATCGTCGCTCGAGCAGGTTTGGGTACGACTCTGCAAATTATCTGCGGGTTTGACACCAGAGCCTGCGGACGTTGTGAGTCATAGCGCGTACGTTATTTGCCCGGCACGAACGGGTATCAAGGTGCAGATTGGAATCGGAGCGAACGCGAAAAATGCCGCGATTCACGCAAATTCCATTGCGTTTACCGGGTCCACCCAGGAGCCTGATGGTACTAAACTGCCAGCAGCGTCTAGTCGTACTGCCATCGCCGGCCAATCGCCGCAAACTTTTCAGCTTTGCGAGAATTTTTTGCTACACGGCTTACTGACCAAACGCGGCCTTCTGGAGTTTGTTTCCCCGGTAGCCAATGCAGATTCGTCCAAGTCTGCAGAAAACCCGATCATGTCTCAGCTGCAGCAACGTTGGCAAGCCGTTGGCCACACCACCGAGGGCTTGGTTCTCGGCCAGCGTTTCAAAGTCACTGCGGTAGAAGAAATGCCGCGGGATGCAAACGATTACCGGCGCGTGAAAGTTACGGCTGTCGACTTGCAAAATCCAGGCGAAACCGTTTCAATGTACGTGACGCAGGCCGGCATGAAGTTCGACGATAACGTGCTGCGCGCCGAAGAAATCGCACGGGCCGACGCCTTGACGCAAGCGCATCTGCATGCAAGGTGCGCCGATGCATCGGCGCAAGGGGCAGAGGAGGTAGATGCGGCCGACCCGACAGTTGTCAGCTACACCGGTATCGGGCGTAATGCTACGTTGATCTGTTACCGCGAGGCTGTGGCGCGTTTTGCTTCGGTGCAGGGGGCGGCAGATATCAACAATTTGATCGAAGAAATCGTCGCGCAGGGGCGGCGGGACCGTGGGCCGCACTTCATTCATTCGGAATTGCAGCTAGATGAATTGAAACAAGCTGTGCTCGCCCGTTTTCGTGAAGAACGCCAAGTGTCTGCCAACCTGGCCGCAAACCCCTAAGCGCTGCGGGCACTGACTTGCCTGCAATCTTTGAGTCCGCCCGCGCCTTGGGCAATGTCTGGGCCTTGACCGAGTTGTGGAAGGAGCTTGGCTTTTTAGAGTTGCGGCGGGTTTGTGGCCACACCCGCCACACCGCGGATGTTGAGGCACTCATTCGCATCATGGTCTTGAACCGCCTGTGTGACCCAGACTCCAGGCTCGGCGTGCTGCGCTGGTCCGAGACCGTCGCCCTGCCTGACATCGATGTGCCTGGCGTGACGCACCAGCAGCTCCTATGCACCTGAGCGTATTCGTGCCCATGCGTTCATTTGCTTCATGGCGCTGGTACTGCATCGGGTGATGCGCAGCGCCACTGGGCGGGGTGTCTTCCATGAGCCATGAGCACAACGATATGTTCAAAGCATTGAAAGTCAAACAGCCCAATGTAAATCGACAATTGAGCCTCTTGTAGGGGCACGTTTTAAAGCCAGACGTAATGAAATCAGGTACTTGCGGCGCTCACTGTCGAGCTCGGGGGGGCTGACACTTCGATCTATTTTCAGATTTGGGGTGCAGGATATTGTAGGAATTTCGGAGTACCAGAAGCATCAGGTGATGCTCG
>JACMRF010000096.1 GCA_014376575.1 Undibacterium sp. | reverse complement strand
TCACGGGTCCTTTATCTTGGCGTAAAGCTAAGTCTATCATTGCCGTTACAGCAAAACGGCCTTTGGTTGTCAGTCGCATAAGCGAAGCACTCCACACAGTAAAATCCAAAAGCATGAGACTAGAGGTTCTAATCCCGAGCGATTTACTCAAGTATAGCAAACTTGAGTAATGTTGTCAGGAGCGGCTTGATTTTGGTATTTGCAAACCTGATGCGAATGGCATTTGATAGCAATTGACGAGTAATGTTTTATTCAGCGCTAAAGTTTCAGCCTAGAATTATTTTACCTCAGTCTTTGTTGCAGCATGAGAAGCCAGTAGATACGTTTTGCGTTCAGTGGTGTAGTGCCACCAGGGCAATGCTGGCGCGCCTTCCATGAAGTGCACCGCCGAAATAAAAACATCGTAGACGCAGGGATCGTGTCGCATTTTAGTGAGTCGGCACAAATCGTCATACATTCGGTAAGGGTCGCGTCCTATCAGTTGCTCAGGCTGTTCTATCCCTAATAGTTTCAGATCCGCAACGCAGGCCTTGCCCACATTAGGTACGTCCTGCAATTTTTTGATTTGGGCGCGGGGAATATCTGGTTTCATTATGTGAAGTGGACAATAATTAAATCGATCAGCTATTTTCCTGGGGTGACGTTTAGCTAAATGATAGCCCTAGATGGCATTAATATGGTCAAGATATGCTCAACAATAAAGCTAATTTTCCGATTTAATAGGGAATTTTCTTGGCACTTGCTACAATACTCGGTTCGCTCAACCTAATTTTTCGCACCGCTCATCATGATAGATATTCAACTTCTCCGCAAAGATATAGACAATGTCGCCGCTCGTCTGGCCACCCGTAAGTTTCAGCTCGATGTTGCCAGCTTTACCGGGCTGGAAGCAGAGCGCAAGCAAATTCAGATCAGAACTGAAGAATTGCAAGCCAAGCGCAATAGCTTATCCAAGCAAATCGGCATGTTAAAAGGCAAGGGCGAAGATGCCTCTGCGTTGATGGCAGAAGTGGGCAGTATTGCCGACGAGCTCAAGGCATCTGAAGTGCACCTCGGTGAGGTGCAAGTTTTATTAAACGATTTCATGCTCGCGATCCCCAATTTGCCGGATGAATCTGTTCCTGTCGGCGTCGATGAAGCGAGCAATGTCGAAGTGCGCAAAGTCGGCGCACCCACCACGTTTGATTTTGAAATCAAAGATCATGTCGATCTTGGTGCGGCACTGGGTCTCGATTTTGAAGTTGCCGTTAAATTGACAGGCTCACGCTTTGCGGTGTTGAAAGGCGGTATCGCACGTCTCCATCGCGCTTTGACTCAGTTTATGCTCGATACGCAAACCTTGGAGCATGGCTACATTGAGCATTACACGCCGTATATGGTTAACGCAGATTCCATGCGTGGCACTGGCCAGTTGCCTAAGTTTGAAGAAGACTTGTTTGCCGTCAAAAAAGGCGGCCAGGAAGGCGAGGGCGAAGTCCTGTATTTAATTCCGACCGCAGAAGTCACCTTGACAAACACCATGCGTGATGAAATCGTCGCAGGCGAATCTTTGCCTATAAAAATGACGGCACACACACCCTGCTTCCGCTCTGAAGCAGGTAGCTATGGTCGTGATACGCGCGGCATGATACGCCAGCATCAATTCGACAAAGTGGAGTTAGTGCAGATCGCGCATCCAGAAAAATCCTTCGAAGCACTGGAAGAGATGGTTGGCCATGCAGAAACCATCTTGAAAAAACTTAATCTACCGTATCGCGTGGTCAGCTTGTGTACCGGCGATATGGGTTTTGGCGCCTGTAAAACCTATGATATTGAAGTCTGGTTGCCAGCACAAAATACTTATCGCGAAATTTCTTCCATCTCCAATATGGGTGCGTTCCAGGCGCGCCGCATGCAAGCGCGCTTCCGTAACGCACAAGGTAAAACTGAGCTCGTACACACATTGAATGGTTCTGCTTTGGCGGTGGGTCGTACACTCGTGGCCGTGCTGGAAAATAATCAGCAAGCAGATGGCAGTGTTGTGATTCCAAAAGCATTACGTCCTTACATGGCCGGTATTGAAAAGTTATTGCCAGCGGAAAAATAAATCTTTGTATCTGACGCAGGAACAAGCGCGTTTGATGTAATTGATTATCGGCAAGCCCGGGCTATCAATAGGATTTTTTTTTTGATATAATCTTTGGCTTGGCGGAAAGTTTCCGAAAGGAAGAGTGGCAGAGTGGCCGAATGTACCTGATTCGAAATCAGGCGTACCGCAAGGTACCGTGGGTTCGAATCCCACCTCTTCCTCCAAATCACAATCGCAAATTTGTTGCGAGCCTCAAAAAGACAGTTTGACCATCAATGTGCACCGCACTTAGTTGATGTTTGTCAACAGCCTCTCCATATTCGCTTTACTTTCCGTTCTAATGCTCTAAAACGACTCTGAGCCAGTTGCCGATTTTTTGTTCATCATTTGTCGTTATCTTATTTACTCTTTCTCTTAAGTTCGCCAACGCACAGTGGTTTCGGTGTGACTAGCGCATTGTGATGACTGGTTGTTCAGCATGCTGACTTTTCAGTATGGATTAAACGAATAAGCTAATTCTTTTAGGAGATCTTTCATGACGCAACAGAGCAAAACTCAGGGTCCGAGTCAAAAAGCCGGACCTTCTCGCCCATCGCAATCAGATGACGTCCGTACTCAGAAACAAAAAGCCGAAGCGAAAGAAGTCGCCGGTAGGCATAAAAATGACGGCCAGAAAGACCATAAGGGCGCACGTTAACAGTCAACTGGCGAGGATTGTTATGCGGCTCTGTTCTTGCTGAGCTGCTTGCGGAATTGTTCCGACTTGTTGCACGAAAAAAAATGACATGAAGAAAAAACGATGTTCGCGTTTTTTGGCATGGTGTGGAGAGAACGTCAAAATTTGACGTTCTCTCACTAGGTTTGATTAAAAGCATATCGCGCTTGTGCGATCAATTGGAAAATATACAACGCAGTTGTTGTCTAACACCGAACAACATCGCTTGTGTCGCTGTGATCATGGCAGTTATGCGCAGTGATGCAGGAACGGTATTGGGTCAATTCATGAATTTTTCATTTTTAAAGGAATTTCAACAATGAAAGCACTTGTCTATTTAGGCCCCGGTAAAAAAGCAATGGAAGAACGCCCGGTGCCGGAGATTCTTGCACCGACCGATGCCATCGTCAAAATAACTAAGACCACCATCTGCGGTACTGATTTGCATATTCTCAAGGGCGATGTGCCCAGTTGTCAGCCGGGCCGCATCCTTGGCCATGAAGGCGTGGGGGTGATCGAAAAAGTTGGTGCGGGAGTCACCGCTTTTAAGTCAGGCGACCGGGTATTGATCTCTTGCATCAGCTCATGCGGCAAGTGTGAATATTGCCGCAAGCTGATGTATTCCCATTGCACTACTGGCGGCTGGACACTTGGCAATACTATCGATGGTACGCAGGCAGAATATGTCCGTACGCCGTATGCCGATACCAGTTTGTATCCCATACCCAAAGGCATGGATGAAGAGGCTCTGGTGATGCTGAGCGATATTTTGCCGACCGGTTTTGAATGCGGTGTGCTCAATGGCAAAGTGCAGCCTGGCTGTACGGTGGCGATCGTTGGTGCAGGGCCGATCGGGCTCGCCGCTTTGCTCACGGCACAGTTTTATTCGCCAGCTGAAATCATCATGATTGATCTCGATGATAAACGTCTGGAGATTGCAAAACGCTTTGGCGCTACCGCAGTCATCAATAGTGCAGATGGCAAAGCTGTCGATGCATTGATG
>JACMRF010000095.1 GCA_014376575.1 Undibacterium sp. | reverse complement strand
AGAAGCAAGATTTTACTCTCTTTTTACGTTCAATTGACTCGCTTGCCGAAGATGATGAGATCGCGTTCGACTCCATCAAGAGTCGCTACGCCTGGCATATTGGCCCAAATTTGAAAGTCAAATGAAGCAAATAAATTCAAACTTGGCGTATTGTGTCCAAAAATAAATCCCAACAAGGTATGGACCTGGATGTTAGAGGCATGCGTAATCGCTTCATTTAAAAAATATCGACCAAAACCTTTACCCCTGGCATTCTCATGCAGGTAAATGGATAACTCAGCTGTTCCCGCATAAGCAGGACGACCATAAAAGTTGGAGAATGAAAGCCAGCCGGCTATCTCTCGATCCGCGCCTTCAATTACCCATAGCGGCCTTTTCTCTGGTAGATGCTCATAAAACCACTCAGCTTTCGACGCTACTGTAATAGGCTCAGTGTCCGCAGTAACTTTTCTCGACGCGATTGTAGAATTGTAAATGGCAACAATCGCAGGTAGGTCGTCAATTGTGGCAATGCGATGTGATGGAGTAGAAAATGACATGGAAAGTTATAATGTATGGGTTGCGCGTGAGGATTTAACTGCGGCACCTAATAATTCTTCAACACGCGATTTGATTCTTATGCCACTTTCATCAACAGGAAAGTGAACACCGATTCCTTGCGACTTATTGTTGCCGGCACCGGCTGGGGTAATCCAAGCAACCTTACCTGCGATTGGATATTTATTGGGGTCGTCTAGTAAAGTGAGGATGAGGTAAATTTCTTCACCTAACCGGTATGATTTATTGGTTGGTACAAAAATACCACCATTTTTTAAGAATGGCATGTAAGCGGAGTATAGAGCTGCTTTTTCCTTGATAGCCAGAGATAAAACCGATGGTCGAGACGGTGTCGGCACACCAACAGGTGCTCTAGTATTTACGGGTAAATCAGTCATATGACGCTCTCAACAAAAAAGTGCAGAATAATCCAACAACATATCTTCTATAAAAAGTTTGGCAGCTAATGGGTGACTTGCTATTGCTTGTCTTTCGTTTGTATTCTTAATTATTTGCAATAACGCGCTCATTTCTGCCTGCGCTGCTAATGACGCCAACTCTTTTTTATAATTGGGATAATACCGGATTCTGCCACTTTGTTTATAAGAAAAAATATCGTATAGCCAACGCTGTAGCCAGGACACTGTTATCGCAACATCCATTTTTTGCATTTTCTCAGCTATTTTTAAACTGGATTCAACGCTCGGCTTACTGAGCTGGAACAAGAAATCATCAAGATCATTACGATTTTCTGCTTGCGCCATTTTAATCGCTGATAAGGGAGCCCCGCCTTGTTGCGCCAGCCATTTTTCAGCGTCTTTCACTTGTTGGGCAGCCAACCAAGATAGCGCCTGTACTTTTGATGGCATACCAAGTGCAAATTTGTGGCAACGCGATAATATAGTTGGTAAAAGTTTATCCAAACTATTAGATACGAGAATGAAAATCGAATTTGCATTTGGCTCCTCCAGCGATTTCAATAATGCATTTGCTGCGGGAACATTGAGAGCTTCGGCGGGATAAAGGACGATTACTCGCATTCCTTGTCGATGTGTTGAAATATTCATGAAATCACTCAAAGCACGAATTTGATTTATGACGATTTCTTTCGAAGGTGCTTTACTTGCTTTGGCAGTTTTTTTGTCAATGTCTGACTCTTCAGCAGCGCCAATTGTCGCATCGTCCTCATCTAGTAACTCTGGTCTAACCCGACGATAATCCGGATGACTGTACTGATCAAACCATCCACATGAAACACAGTTTCCACATGCGTGTCCATCTTGTGCAGGCGATTCGCACAATAGAGATTTAGCCAGATGCTCAGCAAAAATAGTTTTACCAATTCCCTCTGAACCGTGCAGCAAGATCGCATGTGGCATCCGTTTGCGGAGCGCATGCACTTGTCGCCAAGCATTTTCTTGCCAAGGAAAAAGAGGATTAAGCATTTTTATGTTCACTGCATAAAATAGAAATTAAATGGTCGATTTCGTTTTGAATTTCTGGAATTGGCCGCGTCGAATCAATAACGCGAAACCGTTTTGGAAACTCAGCTGCTCGCCGCAAATACTCCGCCCTGGTATTTGCAAAAAACTCTTCCTGTTCACGTTCAAACTTATCAAGGCGACGGGTTGCATCAAGACGAATTCTGGCCACTTCTAACGGAACATCAAATAAAAAAGTGATATCTGGCTGTAAATGCGGATGAACCCACTGTTCAAGTATATTGAGCTTATCAAGCGATAATTTGCGCCCCCCGCCTTGATACGCAAAGCTTGCGTCGGTAAAACGATCGGAAATAACCCAATCGCCTCTTTGCAATACTGGTTCTATCACTTGTGCTAGGTGTTCTCTGCGCACGGCAAACATTAAGAGCGCCTCTGTTTCAAGATGCATTTTTTCCTGCAACAAAAGTTGACGCAGTGATTCACCCAAAGGCGTTCCGCCAGGCTCTCTTGTCGTTATTACGTTGATCGCCCTTTTTTTTAGTATCTCAGCCACATAGGCGATATGCGTAGATTTTCCAGCGCCATCGATACCTTCAAACGTAATGAATTTCCCTACTTGATGCATGTTTTTGTCGCCAAATTTAAATTAATTGTTGCGTGATTTACGTATCAAAATGTTACATATTATCGTTGGTATTTATTTACAGCTCGATTATGCTCGCTAAGGTTGTCAGAAAATTGACTGGTACCATTTCCTTTTGAAACAAAGTATAGCGCGTCGCTATTGGCAGGATTCATCGCTGCAGAAATAGATGCTAAACCCGGTAAAGCGATTGGCGTCGGCGGCAAACCAGCTCTGGTGTATGTGTTGTAGGGAGTATCCGTGAGTAAATCACGTTTTCTGATTTTTCCTTTGTATTCTTCACCCATGCCGTAAATGACAGTAGGATCAGTTTGTAGAAGCATTCCCACCTTCAGTCGATTAATGAAGACAGCAGCTATCATGCTTCTTTCGTTGGGCTGTCCCGTTTCTTTTTCGATGATGGATGCCATAATCAATGCATCATAACTATTGCGATATGGGAGCGTCGCTCCCTTCACCTTCCAAGCATCATCAAGATGTCTAAGCATAGACTGGTGAGCTTGCTGGAAAATCTGTAGATCGCTACTTCCTTTTGCAAATAAATAAGTGTCTGGAAAAAAAAGGCCTTCGGCAGATTGAAAATCCGGATTTATTTTATGAATTAACTCTTTTTCTGACATGCTAGAAGTGTCATGCTTAATCGATAAATTTGTATCAATAACATTTCGCATTTGCCGAAACGTCCAGCCTTCGATGATAGAAATACTGGTTTGAGAAAACTCACCATTCACAATTTTATCAATCAAGTCAAACGGTGATTTTTCCGATTCCAGTTCAAAAAAACCTGCCTTCATTTTATTGCCCTTGCCGCTTATTCGCACAAGAACCTCAAACATGATTGGATTTAGAGGAACTCCAGCCTCACTAATTTGGCGTGACAAACTACGCACGCTACTACCAGGTTTGATATTGAATTCTACGGATTTTTCGTTATGCAATATTGGTTGCGCAGCCCAGTATGCGAACCATGTGCCAACAATCAATCCAATAAAAATGACGAAGGAAAATATTTTTTTGATGAAGCTCATGTGGGCGGTAATAAACGTGTTTTTCAAGACGCTACTATAATCTATCTCAAACTCATATATTGTAAATCGGAAACGTTACTACCAACTACAACTACGAGCGACACGCAATATCTTTACGAACAGCGAAAAAAGAGTGAATGATGACAACTTTGCAGCAATTTTTAAATCAAGAAACAGTCGTATCGCTCAACACAAATTCCTTTCCAGATTTAGAGCATAGTTTTCTGTCCGTACTATCGCACTTAAGTTTAACTCGGGTAACGGGTGCAGATGCAGCTAATTTTTTGCACAATCAATTGACTAATGATGTTGAACATCTTGGTACTCAAGAAGCTAAATTAGCCGCGTATTGTTCGTCAAAAGGCCGTATGCTCGCCAGTGTTTTTTTCTGGAAAATAGAAGACGATATATTTTTACAAATGTCATCTACCATCCAAACTTCAATACAAAAACGATTGCAGATGTTTGTATTGCGCGCCAAAGTCAACATTGCCAGCGCGAGCGAAGAATACATCAGCTTGGGTTTGGGTGGCAAAACTATTGGTAAGGTATTGCAACATTGGTTTCCTCACATTCCTTCTGACGTCCATGCGAAGTTTGATAATGAATACGGTAGCGTAATCCGGGTTGCAGATGCGTTTGGGTATGCCAGATATCAATGGATACTTAAGCGCAGCGTGCTTGAGAGTGTTTGGCCAACGTTGAAAGATTCGCTCGTAATTGCCGACGCAAATGTGTGGCGACGTGCGGAAATTTTAGCGGGTATTCCGCATATTGTTGATAAGACCCAGGAGCAATTTGTTCCGCAAATGGTTAATTTTGAATTAATTGGCGGTATCAACTTTAAAAAAGGCTGTTACCCGGGACAAGAAATTGTCGCTCGTAGCCAGTATCTTGGAAAACTCAAACGAAGAATGTCAATCGCCGAAATTGATTCGACTGAGGTGCAAGCTGGAATGGAGGTATTTTCCGATACAGATTCAAGTCAGCCTTGCGGCATGATTGTGAATGCTGAACTTCAAAGCAATCAGACCAGTATTTGTTTGGTTGAACTGAAGGTATCTGATTTAGACGCTGGCAACGTGTGTTTTGGAAGCGCCAAGTTGAAATTTCTACCGTTACCTTACCCAATTCTAGACGTTACACAATAAAAAGACAGCCTTACAACACGATGCTGATGTTATAGCCTGGAAGATTAAAATGGATTGCTACGTTTACTACAAAACCATACGAAAACATGAACATCAAGTCTTGCTACAGTCAGAGATCATGAGTGTGACTTTACGAGAACTAACTGGCGTTGACTTACATTTACAACGACGCCAGGAAATAAATAACGATGTTTTCACATGGATGGAAATTTATCGTCAAATACCTATGGGTTTTGAAGAAAATCTTGCTGCGATCGTAAATCAAACAGGATTGCTTTCCCTGATTCAAGGGGAGCGACATGTTGAATATTTCATGGATGCAATCTCATGTGCTTGATCGTTTTTGCATGGAAAATAATTCCATGCACACCTTTAATTGTCGCAAGTAATCGCGATGAATTTTATGATCGTCCCGCTAGCCCGGCTGCTTGGTGGGTTAGCTCACCTCAGGTATTTGGAGGGAAAGACCTTCAATCTGGTGGTACTTGGATGGGAATAACCAAATCTACAGATGGCTCTGAAGTGACAATTAAATTTGCCGCAATTACAAATATTCGAGCACCTTCTGAAACACGCAAGGATGCGCCGAGCAGAGGCGCTTTAGTCGCCAATTACCTTTCCGGCGAGCTTTCGGCGCAAGATTATATTTCGTCCATTAGAATGCAAGCCGAGTATTACAACGGCTTCAATTTACTAATCGCAGATCAAAATGAGTTGATCTGGTTTTCAAATCGGACGACAGACGATCAACGCAATGGACACCCTCTTGCTCCTGGAATATATGGCATATCTAATGCTTCACTAGACACACCTTGGCCAAAAGTAGTAAAAACCAAGGCGGAATTTGCCAGCTTAATTTGTCAAAGAGCACCCCACGATGCGTACTTTGAAATGTTATCAAACACCGCTCAAGCTCCAGACTGTCGCCTGCCAGATACCGGGGTCAGTTTTGAAATGGAACGATTGTTGTCGGCCGCATGTATAGAGTCGCCAACCTACGGCACGCGCGTTTCTAGTCTAGTGAAAATTCATGTGAATCATCCAACGGAATTTGACGAAAAACTCTTGCGTTAATTCAGTTATTGATCAAATGAAAGTTTAGTTTATATAAAAATAATCGGGTGCATCGTTGATGCATCCCATTATTTTTAAGTTCGACAAGATGGTATTAGCTTAACTCTTCTAAACGCAATTTAGTCACTGTTCCAAAAACTGTGGAAAGCGCTTCAATCTGGGCAATTGCCAAAACAATATTTTTTTCCTGAGTTTGATGCGTCAACATGATGATATCGGTACGTGACTCACCTTCTGCCGGTTCTTTTTGCAACATAGCGTCAATTGAGATTGAGAATGCGGCAAGGATTCTTGTCACATCGGCCAAAACACCTGCCTTGTCTGCTACGTGGATGCGCAGGTAATAACTAGTGACAACTTCTGACATGGGCAAAATCGGCAAGTCACTGAGCGCATTTGGTTGAAAGGCCAAGTGTGGTACGCGGTGTTCAGGGTCTGCCGTTGCGAGTCGAGTAATATCCACTAGATCCGCTATTACCGCGGAAGCTGTCGGTTCCGCGCCTGCTCCTTTGCCATAATACAAGGTGGCACCAACGGCATCGCCTTGTACCAACACGGCATTCATAGCGCCTTCCACATTCGCGATCAGGCGTTTCTCTGGGATGAGTGTTGGATGCACGCGTAGCTCGATCCCTTTGTCCGTTCGTTTGGTAATGCCTAACAATTTAATGCGATAACCTAGTTGCTCAGCGTAATCGATGTCTTTCGCTTCGAGCTGAGTAATGCCTTCGACATGCGCTTTATTAAACTGCATTGGAATGCCATAGGCGATTGATGCCATGATTGTGGCTTTGTGAGCGGCGTCAACGCCTTCAATATCGAACGTAGGATCCGCTTCCGCATAGCCTAAAGCTTGGGCCTCCTTTAGTGCAGTCGCGAAATCGAGACCCTTATCTCGCATTTCAGACAAAATAAAATTAGTCGTACCGTTGATGATTCCGGCAATCCACTCAATGCGATTTGCAGTCAAGCCCTCACGCAGCGCCTTGATGATGGGGATGCCACCTGCCACTGCCGCTTCAAACGCGACCATGACACCTTTTTCCTGCGCCGCCTTGAAAATCTCATTGCCATGAGTAGCTAACAGCGCTTTATTAGCCGTGACGACATGCTTGCCATTTGCAATGGCTTTTAATACCAAGTCTTTGGCGATGCCGTAGCCACCAATTAATTCAATGACGATATCGATATCTGGATTGGTCACAACCTGGTTGGCATCATTCACAACCAGACACTCACCATTCGTTAGTTCGCGCGCACGGTCCGTGTTCAGGTCAGCCACCATCGTAATTTCAATGCCACGGCCTGCGCGACGCATAATCTCTTCTTGATTACGTTTTAATACATTAAATGTGCCGGAGCCGACAGTGCCTATGCCTAACAGACCTACTTTGATGGGTTTCATAATATTTTCGCTAAATGCAGATTAAAATTAAAACAAGAAAAAAGTCAAACTAAGTAGTGCCGTGGCGCTTGCGATATCCCTCAAGGAAGTGAGCAATACGCCCGAGCGCCTCGGTCAGATCATCTGAATTTGGCAAGAATACTACACGGAAATGGTCTGGGCTAATCCAATTAAACCCCGTCCCCTGAACAAGCAATACTCTTTGTTCAGTCAAGAGGTCGTGGATAAATTCCTGATCATCTTTAATCGGGTACATTTTTGGATCAAGTTTGGGAAACATATATAGAGCAGCCTTAGGCTTAACGCAGGTCACGCCGGGAATATCTGTCAATAGTTTATGTGCAAGATCACGTTGCCGAAGTAATCGCCCGCCAGGACCAACGAGATCGTTAATGCTCTGGTAGCCACCGAGTGCGGTCTGAATCGCGAACTGCCCTGGTGCGTTTGAACATAGCCGCATTGAAGCGAGCATATTTAGTCCCTCAATGTAATCCTTAGCATGTCTTTTTTCGCCCGATACCACCATCCATCCCGCACGATAGCCGCAAGATCGATAGTTTTTCGATAAGCCATTGAGTGTCAAAAATAAGACATCATCGGCTAGAGAAGCGATCGAAGTATGCGTCGCCTCGTCATATAAAGTCTTATCATAAATTTCATCAGCAAATACGATCAATTGATGTTGCCTTGCGACTTCGACGATCTGCAAAAGTATCTCAACCGGGTACAAGGCACCGGTCGGATTATTCGGGTTGATGACAACAATTGCTTTGGTATTTGGTGTGATTTTTCGCTTAATATCATCAACATCCGGCATCCAATCAGCGC
Organism: Undibacterium sp.; assembly: GCA_014376575.1. Next base: position 5,272 of record JACMRF010000095.1, on the reverse strand, counting down.
TTTCGTCACATATATAATGCACTGGTGTGCCACCAGATAAACTGACAGCAGCGGTCCAAAGCGGATAATCTGGCGCTGGCACCAACACTTCGTCGCCACTGTTCAATAAGGCATTCATGCCCATCACGATCAATTCAGACGCGCCATTACCAATATATATATCTTCAATGGTCACCCCTTCAATATGTTTTTCTTGCGTGTAATGCATGATGGACTTGCGTGGTGCAAACATACCTTTAGAGTCAGTATAACCTGCCGCATTGTGCATATTAAGAATCATGTCCTGCACAATCTCGTCAGGAGGACCAAAGTTAAATACCGCGAGATTGCCGATATTGAGCTTAATGATTTTGTGTCCCTCATCCTCCATCTGTTTGGCTTTTTCCATCACTGGGCCTCGGATGTCATAACAAACGTTCGCGAGTTTTTGGGATTTTTGTATGGGGCGCACGGATAACTCTTTCAACTAGTGGGCATTAAATTGGTGCTAATGGATTGCAAAATGTTGCAGTGCCAAATTTCTTATTTTGCCCAATACGCTCCTTTTTATCAATCCGTTTTGTGGAAATGTCTAATATTATTTGCTTTTAACGTGTAATTTATAACGTTTAACAACTTTTATTAGCTAGGTTACAAACTCAAGCAGATCGATCTTTGAATAACTTGCGCCTCTCAAGAGTGCAGCAATGTTGAAGCTTTTAATTGAAAAACGATACAATGCCGCAAACCATTACCAAGCTTCGCCTGCTAGCTTTCGCCCTCGCCTATTGATAACCTGAGAATCACTCTATGAAGCTCCATGAAACTACAACTCAGCAATACCAGACAATTACTGCCTATGACGAAAATGGGGTTGAACTCAATGCGCAGCGATTTGAAAATAGTCTTATCGTTTTGCCTGAATCAGCGCCTGTTTCCTGGCCGGTTAAGCATTTCGATCAATTAACAGCAGAGCACTTTGAACAAATTGCTGCGACTTTGCCGGACGTAGTTATTCTCGGAACAGGCAACAAACAACGCTTCGTTCATCCCAAATTAATCGGTTCTTTAACATCGAAGCACAAAGGCGTCGAATGCATGGATAACCAGGCAGCCTGCCGTACTTACAATATTTTGATGGCTGAAGGACGCAAAGTTGCATTGGCCTTGATCATGGAAACGCAATGAAGACGAATTCACCTTTCGATTCACCGCGTACGCTATGGATAATTGCGATCAGTTTTTTACTTATCTGGTTTTATATGTTGGGTGCGCGCACATTAGTGCCTACGGATGAGGGGCGATATGCGGAGATGGCTCGGGAAATGGTGTCAACGGGCGACTGGATCACGCTGAGGCTCAATGGCATAAAGTACTTTGAGAAGCCACCATTACAGGCTTGGATGAACTCACTGACTTTTGAATTGTTTGGTTTGGGCGATTGGCAAGCACGCTTATGGACTGGCTTGTGTGGATTGCTGGGAATCGCCCTGGTTGCGCATACCGGCTGTCAGGTTTTTAGTAGGAGAGTCGGAATTAATGCCGCCCTTGTGCTCGGCTCTAGCTTAATGTGGGCTGCCGCTTCCCACTATAACTCTTTGGATTTGGGCGTTGCTGCGATGATGGCAATGGCGTTATGCGGCCTTTTACTTGGGCAACGCGACGGGGCGAATTCTATCGAACAAAGAAATGGCATGTTGATGTGCTGGATAGGGATGGCGCTTGCGGTCATGACCAAAGGTTTAATCGGAATTGTGTTGCCTGGTGGCGTGTTATTTATATACACGTTTGTATCGCGCGACTGGTCGATCTGGAAACGCTTGCATATAGTAAAAGGATTATTAGTCTTCTTTGCCATTGTCAGCCCTTGGTTTATTTTGGTCGCAATGAAAAATCCTGAGCACCCCCACTTTTTTTTCATTCACGAACATTTGCAGCGCTTTACTAGCAATGTGCATAAACGTTATCAACCCCCTTACTTTTTTGTGGCGGTATTAGTATTGGGGATATTGCCGTGGCTGGGTTTGCTGCTACAAGGATTGTGGTCTGGGGTAAAGGTTGAACGACCAGGCTTCCAGCCTAAGAAAATGCTGCTGGTGTGGACGCTTTTTATCTTTGTTTTTTTTAGCGTCTCCAATTCGAAATTGATCGGTTACATCCTCCCAATTTTTCCTTCGCTTGCCTTGTTAATTGCGTGTCAATTAGAAACTAGCTCAACAAGAAGTTTTCGATTTGCAGCGTCTCTATTCGCAATAGTAGGCATAGGTGGTATTGTTTTTTCGCTGCTAGCACCTGCAAAAATTGCCGCCATGAGCGCGCCCGCAATTGAAACTGCCCTAAACTTGACATTTGTAACTTGGTTAATAGCTGCCAGCGCTTTGGTTTGTCTTGGCGGTTTCGCCGCAATTGTTTTAGCTACACGCCATAAAGATAGCGCCTTGATTGTTATGGCAGTCAGTGGATTTATTGCAGGACAAATTTTGATGTTGGGCTATGAACCTTGGGGACAATATCGCGCCGGTTTGCAGCATGTGAAAGCAATTCAAGCGGAATTAACGCCAGACGCACCACTCTATTCGGTTGGCCAGTACGAGCAATGTTTGCCTTTTTATCTGGGCCGGACGCTGACCCTGGTCGAGTTCCCCGACGAGCTTGCTTTTGGTTTGGAGCAGCAACCTGAACTGTGGATACCAAAACGTGAGGATTTTGTTAAGAAATGGCGAGAAGATAGCGTAAATGGTAAGGCCTCAATCGCGATTATTAATGGCGCGATTTATAAAGACTTTCTTAAACAGAATGTACCTATGCGAGTCATCGGACAAGATACCAAGCGCGTCATCGTATCGAACATCACTACACCTAACGCAATCAAATAAATATGAATATAGGCACTTTTGGCTTCATCATCACGGGCATTTTTCTAAATGCCATAGCACAGTTACTACTCAAGAAAGGCACCAACGCAATTGGGGCCATTCACCTTAATGCTGATAATTGGTTCTCGATAGGGATACAGCTGGCAACTCAATGGCCCATCATCGGCGGTTTAACTTGCTACGTCATCTCGGTCGCCGTATGGATCATCGGACTCTCGCGCGTCGATGTGACGATCGCCTACCCGATGCTCTCCATCGGTTATATTGTGGCGGCGCTTGGTGCTTGGTATTTTTTAGGTGAGGTAATGTCATTGCAAAGAATTCTGGCAATCTTCATCATCATCATTGGCGTCGCCTTACTCGTTAGGAGCTAAGTAGTTTTAATGGCAGTATAGCCAAATTTCGTTGAAATGCGCACGTCAATAGTGCGGCTTTAAAAATACTACCCCCCAGTATATAGGATTACGCAATGACAACAGCACTCCCTTTCCTGCCTTTTACCAAGCCTACGATAGATGAAGAAACCATCGCCGCGGTCGGCAATGTATTACGCTCCGGCTGGCTGACCAGCGGGCCAAATGTCCAGGCATTGGAAGCGCAATTGTCAGAATACTTTGGGGGACGTCCGGTACGTACGTTCAACTCCGGAACTTGCACCATGGAGATTGCTCTGCGCATCGCCGGGATTGGCGAGGGCGACGAAGTCATCACCACGCCAAACTCTTGGGTAGCGACGGCCAATGTCATCATCGAAGTCGGCGCAACGCCCGTTTTTGCCGACATTGATCCACGCAGCCACAATATTGATCTCGACAAGCTCGAAGCCGCAATTACACCTCGCACCAAGGCGATTATCCCGGTGCACATGTGTGGCTCACCATGCGATATGGATAAATTGTATGAAATCGCAGAAAAATACAAGCTACGCGTGATTGAGGATGCAGCGCAGGCGATAGGCTCTACCTGGAAAGGTAAGCGCATCGGTTCTTTTGGCGATTTCTCCTCATTCAGTTTTCAGGTAAACAAGAACATCATGACTGGTGAAGGCGGCTGCTTGGTGCTCAATAACGCGGAAGAAGCACGTCTTGCCGAAAAATATCGCCTGCAAGGTGTCAGTCGCAGCGGTCTGGATGGGATTGATGTGGATGTACTGGGCGGCAAATACAATATGACCGATATCGCCGCTGCTATCGGCTTGGGCCAAATGAAACATCTGGCTGAATTTAATGCCAAACGCATGGCGCTAGCAAAACAATATTTCAGCCATTTTGGGCCAGATTTTGAGGCGTATACCGGTGCTGAGTTGCCAATCGCAGATGTCAACAACAGTAACTGGCACATGTTTCACATTGTCTTGCCAGAGAGAGTAAATCGCGCGGTTTTCATGCAGAAAATGCTTGATTTGGGTATTGGACTTGGTTACCACTATCGCGCCATTCACTTATTTACTTACTACCGCAATCTTGGTTTCACCGACGGTATGTTTCCGATTGCAGAACGCATTGGAAAACAAATCGTGACCCTGCCTTTATTTCCGATGATGGAAGAAGCTGATATCGTCAGAGTCGTCTCTGCGGTAAAATCCTGCCTTTCTTAAATTTTAGCAAGATGTTTACAATGAATGTGAAGCCAACACGATGAAACCAGAACTTTCCGTCGTCATCCCGGTTTATAACGAAGAAGCTGGTCTTGCGCATCTGTATGCTCGCCTCTATCCGGCGCTTGATGCCTTGGCAAACAGGGGTATTTCTTACGAAGTTGTTTTTGTGAATGATGGCAGCCGCGACAATACTGCTGTCATTCTGGCGGACCAATATCGGCTGCGACCGGACGTCACGCGCGTTGTTCTGTTTAACGGCAATTACGGCCAACACATGGCGATTCTTGCTGGTTTTCAGGCAACACGCGGCGACATCGTCGTAACGCTGGATGCAGACCTGCAAAATCCGCCGGAAGAAATAGGCGCCTTAGTCGATAAAATGCGTGAAGGTTATGATTATGTCGGGTCAATTCGCCGCAAACGCCAAGACGCTGCATGGCGCACCTATGCGTCAAAAATGATGAATCGTGTACGTGAAAAAATCACACGAATTAAAATAACAGATCAAGGAAATATGTTGCGCGCCTATGGTCGCAATGTCATCAACTTGATTAATCAATGCACAGAAGTAAACACTTTTGTACCGGCCTTGGCCTACACATTCGCACGAAAACCTACCGAAATCATGGTGGAGCACGAAGAGCGTGCTGCTGGCGAATCAAAATATTCTCTATACAGCTTAATCCGTCTCAATTTTGATTTAATGACGGGGTTTTCCATTATGCCCTTGCAGCTATTTTCTATGCTGGGGATGATCTTGTCTGTTGCGTCTGCTGGCCTGGTCGTACTTCTATTAATACGCCGTTTTATTCTTGGT
>JACMRF010000094.1 GCA_014376575.1 Undibacterium sp. | reverse complement strand
TGGCCTATATGCCGATGCTGGTAGATATCGCTAATTTTGAAGTAGGCAAATCTGGCATCCGCGCGCAATGCCGACACCAGACGCGCAGCCAACAAAGAATGGCCTCCAAGATCAGAGAAGAAATCCAGCTCCCTACGTATTGCCTGCCCTGGAAATAGTTTCTGTAGCGCCGAAAACAAAACCTCTTCCGCCGGGTTTTCAGGCGCTTCAGACCCTGAAGGGGTGACAATTACCGCCAACTTTCGATTTTTCAATTCTTTACGGTCAATTTTTCCCGATGTAAGGCGCGGCATCTCGCTTAGAAACTCATATCGACCAGGCACCATGTAAGGTGGTAATACGGTCGCTAGCGCAGCGCGCAGGGAGGTGCTCGATAACATCGGGGGAATCACCGATTCTGAGGGCGATTCAGTTACTGCCTCAGGCACGATAAATGCAATGAGATGATCGATACCGTCTTCCTGGCGAAGCACTACCGCAACCGTACCTACTCCAGTTTGTTGCGCTAGTACCGCTTCGATCTCGCCTAATTCCACCCTAAATCCGCGTATCTTCACCTGATCGTCAGCGCGCCCCAGACATTGCACGCTGCCATCCTCCGCAATACGGGCCAAAACGCCAGTTCGATACAAACGTTTGTCTAATGTGCCGCTGCTCCAGGGGTTATCGAGAAATTTTTCGGCGGTCAGTTCCGGGCGTTCAAGATAACCCTCAGCCACGCCTGGTCCCGTAATGCATAATTCCCCGACTTCACCACGTGCCAGCAAGACAAGGCCATTTTCTACCGCAGGGTCTATCACCAATAATCCGTAATTAGGCAAAGGGCGGCCTATCGTCACCGGTTCGTTCAACTGCAATTCAGCAAGGCTGGCAGAAACGGTTGCCTCAGTCGGGCCATAGGTATTAAATAACTGTCGGCCGGGTGTCAGCCAGCGCGCCACCAAGGATTCTGGGCACATCTCCCCGCCAAGATTAATGATGCGCAGCGAAGGCACTTCCTCATTAAATAAAGCTAGCAGCGTCGGTACCGCATGTAAAACGGTTACCTGATTCTGTGCCAAGGCTTGCGGCAAGGCTTCAGGATCGATGGCAATCTCTCTTGGCGCAATCCAAAGCGTAGCGCCCACAAGATAACTGATCCATATTTCTTCAAACGACATATCAAAGGCAACTGAAAATCCTTGATATACGCGATCTGAATTTTGTATTCCCAAAACACTATTTTCACTGCGTAAAAAATGGCAGATACTGCCTTGGCTAATGGCGATACCTTTTGGTTTGCCAGTAGAGCCGGAGGTATAAATGACATAGGCAGGGTCTGAAGGTAATCCCTTGCAGCGGCGGCGTAAGGGCGCGGCTGAAGGCAATATTAATTTTTCTGCAGTCCAGACCGGGCAATGTACTTTGTTTAATTCATGAGCGAGTGCATCGCTGCTAAGAATACCAATAGCGTTTGCATCTTCCAGGCAAACTGCAATTCGCTCAACAGGTGTCTCTGCATCAAACGGCAACCAGGCAGCTCCCGTCTTGGCAATCGCTGCCTGCATGATTAACAAGTCAATACCCCTGGGAAGCCAAAGCCCAATAATCTGTCCGGAACACGCACCCGCATCAATCAATTTCGATGCGACTATATCTGCGTGGCGATCTAATTCTTGGTAACTGACAATACGTTCTCCGAAAATCAAAGCTGGCTGGTTCGGTAATCTAAGGCTAGTTGCCTCTAGTAAATCGGCCAATACTTCCTGTCGTATAAACTCAGGATGACGAGCGCCATATAAAATATCGGGTGATTCAGACTCTACTAAATTGTACTTGGTGAATAAAATACTTGAATGGGGCATGAAAAGTGAATCGCGTAGGTTAATGGCGCATTATAAATCAGCTAAACCTAGCGATATTTTTACTTTCTTGATCTGATCGCGGCGAACATCATTTTCTCTATAAATATTGAATTTAAGTTTTCGTGCAATGCTGTTTAAAATTAGTAAGTAGATTTTTGGCAAAGACATATCGCCAACTACATGGAAGTGCCATTATAGTTATCGTATTCTTTAATCTAACTTGAACTATTCATGACTCTTTTTTCATCTGGCGTAAGCTTCGATCTGCTACCAAGCTTTCCGTTAAATGCCGATTCAGTGCAAGTTCTACATCGCGCCATTGAATTTCGCATCGATTTACTGGAAAAAATTGCGATCGCTAAACAACGTATCTACCTGTGTAGCCTGTACCTGCAACAAGACGAGGCAGGTGCTGAAATTCTTGATGCATTGCATGCTGCAAAAACAGTGAGGCCAGCATTGGATGTTAGGGTACTTGTTGATTGGCATAGAGCGCAGCGAGGCTTGATCGGCGCAGGTAAACAAGAGGGCAATGTTGCCTGGTACCAAGAACAATCGACATCGCATGCCAGTATTGTTCCCATTTATGGCGTACCCGTGCAAACGCGAGAACTTTTTGGTGTCTGGCATTTAAAGGGTTTTATCATTGACGATAACGTGATCTATAGCGGCGCCAGTCTGAATAATGTGTATTTGCACAAACAAGATACATACAGACATGATCGATATTTAATACTGAAAAACAAAGCACTCGCTCACTCCATGGTGCAGTTTATTCAGCAACATATTTTGATGGCAACTGCCGTACATAGACTTGACCAAGCAGCGATTCCGACTACCCGCAGCATAAAACGTGACATTCGCAGTTTTAGAGAACATCTAAAACGAGCGCGCTATATTGTGCCAGAACCCATGTCTGACGATAGGCGAAAACAGAACGCAGAACCAGGCCTGACGGTCACGCCCTTGGTTGGGGTAGGTAAAAACAATCCTCTTAATCGAGTTATTTGCCAGTTGTTGGCTGCCAGTAAACAGCAGATTACAATTTGTACTCCGTACTTTAATTTTCCATTGGCGGTCACACGGGAGATTAATCGCGCCTTAGAACGTGGAGTAAAGATAGATATTATCGTCGGCGACAAAACAGCAAACGACTTTTTTGTTTCTCCGGATCAGCCTTTTAAGATTATTACGGCGCTACCGTATTTGTATGAGTCTAAGCTTCGTCGTTTTGCAAAGACGCATCAAGGCGCTTTAGATCGTCGACAGCTCAACTTGCATTTGTGGAGCGATGAAGAAAACACCTATCATCTTAAAGGCTTGTGGATAGACGATCAATATAGTCTCATGACAGGCAACAATTTAAACCCAAGAGCATTTCGCCTTGATTTAGAAAACGCTCTGTTGATTAATGATCCCAAGCAAGAACTGGCGAAGCAAAAACAGGCAGAACTCGCGAGTATTTATCAACATACAACACAAATATCCCGTTACACCGAGCTCCAGCAAATATCTGATTATCCAAACGATGTTCGCAAACTACTTAGCCGCTTAAGTAGAACCATGATGGATCGTCTAGCTTATCGTGTGCTCTGATATTGATGACTTATCAGGAATAATTTTATTATCTAATTCGTCTTCAGTCCACGCCTTAAAAAGTGTGTAGGTCACCGCCAATACCACTGGCCCAATGAAAATTCCGATGAGACCGAAACCAAGCATTCCGCCGATGACGCCGGAAAAAATGAGCAGTAATGGTAAATCGGCACCCTTTCTTATTAGCACCGGGCGCAAAAAATTATCCAATAAAACAACGACGATACTCCACACTAAAAGAAAAATTGCCCATCCTACATAGCCCATCCAAAACATCCAGGCAACAGCAGGAAAAAGAACCAGTGATGGACCTAATTGCGCAAAGCAAAGCATTAGCATCAATGCCGAAAGCAGCGACGCAAATGGCACTCCAGAAATCGCCAGACCAATGCCACCAAGTATGGTTTGTACGATTGCAGTAACGCCAACACCTAGGGCAACACCACGAATAGCGCCACCCGCTAAAATAACGGCGTTTTCCCCATTCACTCCAGCTAAACGGCACCCAAAGCGCCTAACAATGACGGCACCATTTTCACCGTTTGTATAAAGAATAGCCGACAAACTGACGATGAGTAAAAATTGGAAAAGTAGGTAGCCTAAACTACCCACTTGTGAAAGAACCCAAGTGCCAGCCTGAGTGGCATAAGGCTCCGCTTTCGTCACTAGGCCTTGGGCGCCGGCATCCGTTATTTGAATCCAAAACGAGGAAATTTTATCTCCTAAAAATGGCATGCTAGTGACCCATTCAGGGGGCGGCGGAAATCCTGAATTCGTCAGTTTTTTTGCTAAATTAACGATATCTTCTGCATGATTGACAATGGTATCGATTGCTAGCCATAGCGGGATGACGAGCAGAAGAAGCATGCCCAACGTCATGCAAGCGACGGCTAATCCGCGCCGACCGCCCAGTCGTCGTTCTAATGTTTTTAGCATTGGCCAAGTAGATACTACGATCATTGTGGCCCATACTGCCGCAGCCAGAAAAGGCCGTAAAACCCATAACGACGCAGAGATGAACAATAAAATACAAATGATTGCTAAAGTCGTGCGCGTGAGGTCATTTTTAATTTCAGACATAAGAGTCTCTTTAAAAAATAGGCGAAATTGTTAAAGTACTAAACTTCTTTGTTCAAGGTATTGGCTAGAGTACGTAACTTATCTTTTTTACTTGGACGCTTTCCTTTGATTCCGCCGTTCATATCTATTGCCATTTCAGTGACATTTTCAGCGATGGAAGTTGGTTCGAAACCCTCGATATGTTCACGGCTTATTTTTTGATGATGACGCTGTTCTATTAATCTAAAATGCGCTTCGTTTGCGCTATCCGAGCAAATAAAACTGATTGCTATGCCGGTCTCTCCAGCGCGACCTGTGCGACCGATGCGGTGCGTGTAGTCATCGCTGGATCGAGGTAAATCGTAATTAACGACGACTGGTAGATTACTGATGTCGATACCGCGCGCAGCGACATCAGTCGCTACGACAACCTTGACTCGGGATGCCTTGAAATCCATTAACACCTGACTACGTTTGCCTTGACTAAGCTCACCGTGAAACGGTTCTGCATTAAAACCTACGCGCCGTAGTTTCGTCGCTACTAATTCTGCGGCGTATTTGGTCGCCACAAACACCAAGACCCGCGACCATTTTTCAGTATCAATTAAATAGCGTAACAATTGTGTGCGTCGCCTGGCATCAATGACTATCGCGCGTTGTGTAATGTCCGGCGTATCAATATTGGTAGATTCAACTTCTATTCTTAATGGATCGCGTAAAAGATGTTGAGCTAGCGCTTCAACTTCAGTAGAAATCGTTGCTGAAAAAAATAAATTTTGTCTTTTTGCCGGCAATAACGAAAGGATGCGTCCAATCTCGTCAGAAAAACCCAAATCAAGCAAGCGGTCAGCCTCATCCAAAATCAAATGACGAATATTGGATAATTTCACCGCATTTTGTTCAACTAAATCAAGTAGACGGCCCGGTGTGCTAATAACAATGTCTGCACCACCGCGTAAATGCAGCATCTGCGTATTAATCGATACACCGCCAAATATCACAGCTAATTTCACCGGATGAGGTAAGTGTTGTGCGAATACACGCAATGTTTCTCCTACTTGCGCAGCAAGTTCACGAGTGGGAACCAAAATCAGGGTTTGTACTAAGCGTGATGACGTGTGCGGATGGTCTTGCAAAAACTGTAGCGCTGGCAAACAAAACGCTGCAGTCTTGCCTGATCCAGTCTGAGCGGAAACTAATATGTCGCGTCCAGCCAAAATCGCGGGAATAGCGCTACTCTGTACCGCACTTGGATCAGAATAAGCGTTTTCACGTACCGCATGAATGAGTGCAGGGGATAGTCCCAGGGTTGAAAATGACATTGCGTAATTTGCTTAGAATGATGTGGGTGAAATTACCAAAAGAGCGCTAAATATTTACAAATACCTAAGCTCAATGAGTACATATTTTAGTCTATATCCTTGGGTTTCAATTTGCTTTTGGATTTGAATTTATTGCAAACTGTTTTATCGCTTTTAAAGCGATCCGGCTAGTATGATGCGATTGGACTCAATAAGCACATCAACGTAAAATATAAAAATATTAATAAAGTAAAAAAATGAAACTCATGAATACTATTGATAAATTGCAGCAATTAAAAAACATGAAGCGCTTCGCTACAGGGATGCTAATTTTAGTTGCTGGTCTATTCATATTCGCGCGCGCGCAACAAAGTATAGGAATATGGGCTTGGGTTGCCGCTTTTGCCGAGGCCGCGATGATAGGCGCATTGGCCGATTGGTTTGCAGTAGTCGCCTTATTTAAACGGCCGATGGGTTTGCCAATTCCGCATACGGCAATCATTCCGCAAAACAAAGTACGCATCGCCGATAATCTTGCCACGTTTGTACGCGATAAATTTTTAGCGACCGATACGTTGGTCGAGAAAATTAGAAATTTCGATCCAGCTCAAAAAATAGCGAGTTGGTTAAGTGTTCCTGTCAACGCTGAGCTTTTCGCAGATAAAATTGTGACGATGTTAGTTAATGGTCTTGATTTTATTGATGATGCTAGAGTGCAAGCTGCTTTGCAAAAGATGATTCAGCATAACGTGCAGCAAATGAACTTAGGTCAGACGGTAGGGAATTTGCTCGGTATCCTGACGCAAGACAATAGACATCAATTGCTTTTAAACGAAGCGCTCAAAAAGCTAGCAATGGCGCTTGATGACCCCGACACCCAAAAGACTCTTGCAACCATGATTCTCGAAGTCTCCGGACGTGAATATCCAAGCCTATTACAAATGCTGGGTATGGTAACGAATACCGATGAGTTCAGTTTAAAAATTTCCAATTCCCTAGTGATGAGTATTAACCGTTGGTTACATGATATCGGCGACGATCCTCATCATCCACGTCGGAAACAATTCGATGATGTGGTTGAGGAGTTTTTGGAACGAATGAAAAATGATCCTATATTTCATCAGAAAATAAATAGCTGGAAAGATCAATTATTAGCCTCACCAGAAGCTGCGCATTATATTGACGGTTTGTGGACTCAATTCAAAAATTGGCTTCGTATCGATTTTGCAAAAAATGACTCATCATTACGTGAAAAAATTGTAAGTGGCGCTCAGCGCACAGGCCAATGGTTAGCCGAGAATCCTGCCTTACGAGATTCAATTAACGATCATATGGCCGACGCTGCGCGTAGTATGGCAATTGATCTGCGCGACACGATTACGCAACATATCTCTAGCACAGTTAAACAATGGGACGACAGTGAGTTAGTACGCGAGCTTGAATTGAGCGTTGGCAGCGATTTGCAATACATCCGCATTAATGGGACGGTGGTCGGCGGTTTGATTGGTGTCGCTCTGCACGCGATGGTATTGTTTTTTTCCGCATAAATTAAAAATCAAGTTTGCCTGAACCCATCAATATGAATATACTCATCAAGGAGGAGCGACGTATTCACGCTGAATTCAATTTTCCGCAAAAAGACTTACAGATAGGAATATTTTTGCCGAACCAGAAGCCCTCGAAAAGCTACGCCCTAATTAGAAAGTAAAGCCTAAATCTTCCACCATCAACGATAGTGCCTTGGAGCATGTCTTGAAATATATTGATTTTTTGCAGGGTAAAAAATCAATATATTGCCAAAAACTATGGGCAGTCACCTGGGATTTTTAATTATCCAACCAATTCCTGTGCGATAAAATCGATTAAAGGTTTGATGGTCAATTGTTGTTCGCCCTTGCTTGAAAATACCGCGACGCGAAAAGTTGGTAGCGCCGGAAATTGTTTGTCAGTAGTTAGCGATTTCATGCTTGGTAACATCGAGGTGCGGCTGAGGACTCCGATGGCAAGACCAGCACCCACAGCCGCCTGGACTCCCGAAATATTCATCGTTGTAACCGCGCATACCCAAGCGCGGCCGATGTTGTCGAGTGCGTCGATTGCTGCTTGACGATAAAAGCAAGGTTGTGGCAAAAACACCATCGGAAGAGGTGCAGAATGATCAACCTCTGAGTCCCGGCTAACGGCCCAGCACAGCTGTTCTTCAAAGAGCACAATGCCGCCATTATCTGCATCGGTTTTGGCTGCGATGACGACATCTAACTTGCCTTCTTCGAGATCGCGTTTAAGGCTGCCGCTCAAATCGATTTTCAATCGTAAATCTAGGCGAGGATAGGCCGAGCGTAATTTAGAGATGATTTCGGGTAGCCGTTGCGGCGCCAGATACTCGACTACGCCCAAACGCAAAGTGCCTTGCATGCCGGTATCAGCCATGCGCAGCATTGTTTCATCATTGATCATTAACATCCTGCGCGCATAGCTAAGTAAAATCTCACCATATTCTGTAGTTACAACTTTTCCGTAGCTACGTTCAAGTAATTTGTGGCCGACAAATTCCTCTAAACGTATTACCTGAACACTAACAGTGGACTGCGCGCGGCACAAATATTCCGCTGCAGCAGTGAAGCCGCCATTTTCTATAACAGAAACAAAACTACGAAGTAAATCCAGATCAAGGTTCCTATTTCTCAATGCTTTTCTCACTTAAAGATCGATCTTCATCATATTTGATTACTAAAACTAATGATAGCGTCTAAATTTATTATCTTATTTAGTTTTTCAGCCATAGAAGATTTTGAGCTTTGTAGTTTGAATAGACGAGCATGCGTATCTATGCTAATTATTTGAGTATATTTCAATATCTTTACCGTAACTCAGAGCTGGGAGCGAAGTTCTAAATTATAAGTGCGTTGAGTTGCTGTTTAATTAATTTTTTTATACGCATGTCTCCATCACGTTTCTTAATGACTTTGATCTAGATTATTCATTTTCTGTGGTGAGGTGAGGTGAGCAAGATACTATGCGCCGTATATTGAGAATCGGTACTTAAAAACATTTTTATCGATCAATTGAACAAAAAATAATTGCCTTTATGTTACTTCAACGGTGTTTTTTCAACAAACGCTTATTTATCGCCACTTTCAAATGGTCAGACGTATTCCTCCGATACTCGTATTAAAACTAACGCCTTTAAGTTATTAACTGGCTTGTATTCCATCGACAGTTCTTTAGTTACTTAGCGTTTACTAAGCTTTTCGAAATTATTTAGATTGGCGGGATAACATCTCCTTTATGCGCTGAAAAAAAGTGTGTTCGATACCTTACTATTATTTTTTTAATGAATCGGATATCGTAATAGTGTCGATTAACATTATTCGTTTCCTGTGATGAAAAGCGAGTGACACAATTGTTTAATACTGACAGGTATTTACGTATGACGTTAGTTAGCAGTATCAATTTGTTTCATTAAACGAATATATCCAGGAGACAAGAAGATGAAAACTTCTTCAAAAAATAGAACTTGGCAGGCCGATCAAGCAGCTGTAAACAATAGTGTATTGCGTTCTCCGATTGCCATTGCGATCAAAGACGCTTTTAGGGGACCGTCGATATCGCGTTTTGCCATGTCGTCGCTTCTGTGCGGCAGTATGGGATTGGCACAGGCACAGTCCGAGCCAACAGTAAATAAAACAAAGCAAACTGAAGACACTATCCAGGTGATTACGGTTACATCCAGAAAAGTAGCGGAGAACCTTCAACAAGTTCCGGGCGGCGTAGCCGCTTTTGATGAAAAAAAATTGGTAGAGCTTCACATCAAGAGTTTTGACGATTATGCTTTGCTGTTTCCTAGTGTTTCTTTTACAGGCGAAACCCCAGGTCAGTCGATTGTGTATATGCGTGGCGCATCCGATGGCGGTGACGGCAATTCGTCTGGCCAGCACCCAGGCGTTGCGGTGTATATCGATGAACAGCCAGTGACAGCCGCGGGAAGGAATCTTGACTTAAATATTTATGATGTACAACGTGTGGAGGCCCTCGCTGGCCCGCAAAGTACATTGTTTGGCGCTAGTTCACAGTCGGGTACGCTACGTATCATCACTAACAAACCAAGTGCACAGGCATTTGATGCCGGTGTTGATGTTGGTGTTAAAACCACCCGATTTGGTGCAATGAGCCACAGCACCGAAGGCTACGTGAACATTCCGCTGGGCAAGGCGACCGCGATTCGATTGGTCGGATACGATGTCAAAGATGGTGGATATATCGATAACGTGCCTGGCACACGAACGTATAACCGACCAGCACCATTAACCGCTGTTACGCAAAGTAACGCGGCTCTGGTTGGCAAAGATATTAATACCGACAATAAATCCGGCGGTCGCATCGGCTTTCTGACCAAGATCACAGATGATTTTAGCCTTAGTCTTAATCACATTAACCAGGTACAAAAAACCCGCGGTGTTTGGACTCATGATCCTAAAAATCCAAACGGTCAGGTGCACGATCTGCAAACGCAACAGTTTTTCCCAACCAGTGCAAACGACGATTACAACCAGAGCTCATTGATGCTTGAGGCTAACCTTGGCTTTGCTGATTTGCTCTATACAACTGCCTATTCAGATAGAAAAGTCAATTCTCTGTATGACTATTCCGACTATGCAGAAGCGGCTACTTGGGTTCCAGCGTACTCATGCGAATACCCGGCTTATGGAACGCACGCCACGGTAGACTGCACTAGTACAGCCATGTTCCGTCGCGTTGCAGACCGCTACAAACGCACTACGCACGAAGTACGTTTGCAATCCAAAGCTGGTACGCCCTTGCAGTATATCGTCGGTCTTTATGCTGAGAAAGCAACACATGATTATTTCCAGGAATGGGTACAGCCAGGCGGGGCTAAAGGGCCAGATTTTAGCCACTACGCGCCAAGAACAGATCTTTTCTATGTAACAGATCAGAGTCGTCGAGATGAGCAAAAAGCGCTGTTCGGTGAAGTTCGTTACGATCTGACCTCTACACTTACAGGTACTGTGGGTGGACGTTATTTTAAAAATAGTGGCTCACTAAAAGGTGTAACCGGTTACGGCAATGAGAGTCTGGCACATATCGAGGTTGACTCGGGAGTGAGTGACAGTGGCAGTATCTACAAAGTCAATTTGAGCTACAAGCCTACGCCTGATCAGCATTACTATGCACTGGTGTCGCAGGGCTACAGACCAGGAGGTTCGAATCGTGATACCCGGCCAGCGGTAGTTGCAAAGATACCGGCAACGTATAAGCCAGACGTCATCGACAATTATGAATTAGGGTGGAAACTGGTGCTACTTAACCGCAAAATTCAGTTCAATGGTGCGTTCTACCATATGAAATGGACTGACATGCAGATTACTAAATATAACGGTAGCATCTCGCCAGTTGGATTAACTTCAAATTTAGCTGAAGCAAAAATCAATGGTTTGGAAACAAGCTTAACTTACGTTTTGAGCAAAGACTGGTCTACTTCTGCATCAATGAATTACAACAAGGCCGAAGTCGCCAAGGAATTTAGAGTTGGTAAAGAAATCTCTCCCGCTGGAACCGTCTTGCCGAATGCGCCGGAGCTTAAGTTTAGTGTCAGTAGCCGATACAAATTTAATGTTGGCGATTACAGAAGTTATGCTCAAGTGGTGTTTAGTCACGTGGGCAGCTCATACAACGACATCTTCGTGTTCCACGGAACTTCAACGGTGGATTTACGCAGGCAATTGGACGCTTACAACATCGTCAATGTGAGCACCGGATTAAAAGGCGAAAATTGGGGCGCTGATCTTACCATCAGTAACCTATTTGATAAAAGAGCTGTGACTGGTTTGTCGGGAAATTCAACAGCCTACTATGACACGAGTATCGGCGTGAACCGGCCACGTACAATAGGTGTTCAACTACATCGAAACTTTAACTGATAAGGATTGCCTAGCTAAGTGGTGTATATCGCATCCCGCACATAATTTTTTTGAAATGATTTATGTACGGGAAGTATAAAATTTTCGATCGGCTTGTTTTAATAACGTATAGCACTCACAAACGTAAGATGATCGGGATCAGTATGTTTTCGTGTAATTCTTCTCTGATGAGCTTGCCAGCCATTTACCTGAAGAAAAGGTGGTGGCTGGCTTTTTTGCTTGCATTTTTTCTGACATTTATCTCACCCGACAGCCTTACGGAAAATATTGTTCATAGACCTCGCGTACTCGTCAATGGTGAACGTTTGCAGGGTAGTTTTGAAAGCGAGAAGGTATCGCAAGGTGTTGCTAGTTTTAAAGGAATTCCCTATGCTCAAGCTCCGGTTGGAGCGCTACGTTGGAATGCACCACTAACGCCCATCTACCGGCCTGGTTTGCAGCAGGCTACCCGGTTCCGCGCCGGCTGTTTTCAAGATAGCTACAACATGAATTGGTACCGCAACGTAGGCGCTGCCTTTGGTGCAGATAATAAAGTTTTTAAAGATCCACCGTTTAGTGAAGATTGTCTCTATCTCAACGTGTGGACGCCTTCGCTCAAGAGCAACGCTAAACTGCCAGTGATGGTATGGATACATGGCGGTAGCAATAAAGCTGGCTGGAGTTTTGAACCAAATTATCATGGCCATCGGTTGGCGAAAACAGGTAACGTTGTGGTCGTTAGTATTGCGTATCGATTAGGTGTATTTGGCTTCTTCAGTCACCCCGAGCTTGAGCACCAAACAACGCAGGCAAATTTTGCTTTGCAGGATCAGATTTTGGCACTTCGTTGGGTGCAAGATAACGCTAGTCATTTTGGTGGTGACCCAGCGAATGTCACCATTTTTGGTGAATCTGCCGGAGCCGCCGATATAGGCTATTTACTGACATCACCCAAAGCCCACGGTTTATTTCAACGCGCGATTAGCCAGAGCGGCGGATTTCAGATTCAGGATAATGAAACCTTGGCTGAGTCGAAAGAATATGGTC
This sequence comes from Undibacterium sp., assembly GCA_014376575.1. The sequence goes on along the minus strand of JACMRF010000094.1, from coordinate 5,444 downwards.
TGAAACTGGCTGCTGCATTTCCCGGCGAACCCGGGCTCGCTTCGTTACGAAACCAGACAAGTGATGCCATTTTTTCCGCGAACCAGCGACTATTCGCCGAGCGACAATTTCGTCCGGTGGTGGACGGTGTTTTCGTCACGGATTTCCCTGCCGATTATTACAAAAAAAAAGGGATAGCTGTTGATCTGTTAATTGGCACGAATGAAAACGAAAGTTATATGTACGCAGATGCAAATGAGAAGAAGCTTGAGGCAAGCATAGCTGCAATGCCGTCAGATGTTCAGCCCCTGATGAAGGCAAGAGTGGCTCGTGAGGCAGATAACCAATTTGCGCGAGATGTATTGGGTACCTTAAGTGATTTCGCATGTCCAGCATATGAAATGGCAAGAGCGGTACGAGCGGGAAAACATGCCTGGGTATATCGCTTCACAAGAGTTCGGCCGGGAGCGGGAGGCAAGAAATTACTTGCTTATCATGGTGCAGAAATTCCTTATATATTCAATACGCATGACGATTGGTTTAGCGCAGATAAAGCAGAACCGATGCTAACCACGAGCATGATGGCTTATTGGAGTAATTTTGCGCGCAACGGGAATCCCCAAGGTCAAAATCTAACACCTTGGCCTGTATTTAACGCGAGCAATCCGCAGGTCTTGGAACTGGGTACGGTCATCAAGGCAAAGCTAGCACCTGACGAAACCTTATGCCGCGAGATTGCGCCAAAAATGTATCCAAATTCTAAGTGATCGGTATTACAGTCGTCCGCTCATTAACACGCGATAAAAAACGAATAAGGGGCATAAAATTGAACATCGAAAGACAAATAAATTGCATCATACCTAGCTTGAAAAATATTTGTAGGCAAATCCAGAGCCTTCGTCAATTGAGGAATAAGATATGAAAAGAGAAATAGATCCCGCAGTGTTTTTCACCGCCTTTGTTATTTTGTTGGCGGCCTCACTGCCCATCTTTTTCTGGCCAACCCAAGCTGGCCCGAAAATTATTGCCACCTACGATTGGATTGCAGAAAATCTTGGTTTGCTTTATCAGTTTTCGGTGATCGGCGCCGCGGTATTTTTGTCTTGGATTGCGTTTGGAAAACACGGAAAAATTCGTTTAGGGGGCGACAGCGAGGCACCGGAATTCAGTACATTTTCTTGGATGTCGATGTTGTTCTGTGGTGGCGTCGGAGCGGGTCTAATTTATTGGGCAACCATTGAATGGGGATACTATCTCGACAAACCACCTTTTGGTGTTGCGGCGGGAACAGAGGAAGGGCGCCTGTTAGCAACCTCTTATGGCCTATTTCATTGGGGGCCCTTTGCATGGATTATTTATGCGCTGCCTACCGTAGCAATTTCCTATCAATTTTATGTGCGCAAAGCGCCAAATTTACGACTCAGCACAGCTTGCCATGGCTTGATCAAACAGCCTGTGCCGGCGGCCATTTTTGCCCGTGTTCTTGATGGTTTATTCATGCTCTCTTTACTTGCCGGTGCCGGTACGTCGATTGGTCTTGCCGTACCCATGATCTCGGCTTCGCTGTGCGATACCTTTGGCATTGTGCGAAACCTGTCGATCGATATTGGCGTGGTGTTGTGTAGTGTGTCCTTGATCGCCATCTCGGCTTTTCTGGGCTTATCGAAAGGTATGTCCAAACTGGCCAACTTCAACGTCTGGATGGTATTTATCTTCCTTCTCTTCATTCTCATCACAGGCCCAACGCAATTTATCCTGCGAGTTGGTCTCGAAAGCATAGGGTATATGCTAAGCAATATTGTTCGCATGGTGACTTATACCGATGCGATCAAGAGAACCGGGTTTGTTGAAAGTTGGACGATATTTTATTGGGCATGGTGGATTGCGTACGGCCCCTTCGTCGGCATATTTGTGACGCGCATTTCTAAAGGCAGAACCTTGAAGGAGCTAATACTGAGTATGGCAGTGTTCGGTAGTTTGGGTGCCTGGATATTTTACGTGATCTTGGGTAACTATTCTTATTGGTTAGACCTAAACGGCATTTTGTCGGTGCGTACATTGATTAAAACTTCTGGCTCGGGGCAAGCAGTCTCTGCAGTGATGGGGACTTTGCCTGCCGGCCAAGTGATGCGCTTTATTTTTGCTGTTATCAGTATTATCTTTATTGCTGGAACTTATAACTCGAAAGCCTATGCGCTAGCGGCAAGTTCGACCAAAGACCTCAGCGTTGGTGATGACCCTAGTCGTTGGAATCGGGTCTTTTGGGCACTCGTTCTTGGCATGTTGCCGATTGCGTTAATGTCTATCGATGGAGGCATAAAAATAGCGATGTCTGCTGTTTTGATCGCTTCATTGCCTTTGCTGTTCATCTCGTTTTTGATGAGTATCAATATGGTAAAGAGCCTTAAAACGCACGGGGAAATCGACACACATCCCGAGTTGAGGGATAACTAGAAAGTAGCAAGTTGATGAGGGGCGATAAATTGGTGAATATGAATTCCGAAACCTTTGAAATAGCAACCGCGGTAGAACACGGATATCGTCACTTGAACGCAGGGCGGCTAAATGCGGCCGGCCAGCAGGCGCATGAGATTCTGATTAAGTTTGCGAACGAACCAAATGCGATGTTGCTGTCGGCCCGTGTGAGCATAGAGCAAGGTTATCTGAAAGAAGCAGTTTTTGCCTTGAATAAAATTGTTATTGCATATCCAAAATTTGCTGAAGCTTATATGTCTCGTGCCATTGCTCAGCGAAGCTTGGGGGTGATTTCAGAAACGATAGTAGATCTCAAATTGGCAGTGAGTCTTGCGCCCACTCTAGAGGAGGCCTGGGGAATTTTGTCTGAATTGTATCGACAAACCGGGCGCCATGCGGAAGCAGATCTAGCGTTTAAAACTTATTTACAAGAGAGCCCAGAACCAGAGGCCGTCAAGGCTGCTGCGCGCGCTGTGTTGATGGGTAACTATCGTGAAGCAGAGCATTTGTGCCGCACCCATCTGGCGAGCCATCCTCAAGATGTGAACGCAGCACGTCTGTTGGCAGAGATCGCCTCTGTACATGAGGCCTTTGAGGATGCAGAAGCTTTGCTTGCGCGCTGCATTAAAATCGCGCCAGATTATCATCTAGCGCGCGTCAACTATGCGGCAGTTTTGGCAAAGCAAGACAAATGTACAGAAGCCTTGGAGCAGGTGGCGGTACTTGAGCAGAAATTACCGGGACACACTTCGCATCAAATCGTGAAAGCCTCAATTTTTGCTCGTCTGGCAAAATACCAAGAGGCGGTTGATCTTTATCAATCGCTGACTACACGCATCAGTAATCAACCCAGTCTGTGGAATAGTCAAGGCCATGCACTAAAGACGATAGGGCGCAAAGACGATGCAGTCAAATGCTATCAGACAGCGATGATCAATTCGCCCTTGGATGGCGAGGCCTACTGGAATCTCGCGAATCTCAAGACGTATCAATTCGGAGAAATTGAAATCACCAATCTCAAAGCGATCTGTGCCCGCAAAGATTTACAACCAAAAGATGAAGCACAGATGTGTTTTGCCTTGGGTAAGGCGCTGGAAGACAAGGGACAGCATGCGGAGTCTTTTGGTTATTACCATCGCGGTAACGCTTTAAAAAAAGAAGAGTATCAATATGATGCAGAGCGAACTAGCCGGCAAGTTGATAAGTACATAGAATTTTTTAGTGCCGAGCAAGTGGCAAATCTGCGTGGAAAAGGACATCAATCCTCGGCTCCAATTTTTATCGTAGGTTTACCCAGATCGGGCTCAACACTTCTAGAGCAAATTGTGGCATCGCATTCCTTGGTAGATGGCACGAAAGAATTGACTCATATTTTGGCAACCGTGCGCCAGTTGAGCGGACGCGACGCCTTTGCTGAGAGCGCTACCTATCCAACTATTCTGGCAACAATGTCGAATGAAAATTTGATCGCATTGGGCCAACATTATTTGGATAGGGCGGAGCAGTTCCGTGGTGCGGGCAGTTTTTTCATCGATAAAATGCCGAACAATTTTTTTCATATCGGATTGATCAAAAGTATTTTGCCGAATGCTAAGTTTATCGACGCACGACGCGATCCAATGTCGGCATGTTTTAGCTGTTTCAAACAGCTATTTGCCAATGGCCAAACTTTCAGTTATTCAATAAACGATTTAGGTCAATATTACCGCGACTATTTGCGTTTGATGGATCATTGGCAAGCGGTGTATCCCGGTGATGTTTTGACAGTGAATTATGCAGATGTGGTTGACGGTCTTGAGGGGCAGGTGCTCAGAATTCTCTCCTACTGCAATCTACCGTTAGAGACGCAGTGTATTGAATTCCATCAAAATAAACGTGCTGTGGCAACGCCTAGTTCGGAGCAAGTAAGGCAGCCAATTTACCGTTCTGGCCTCGATGCCTGGCGACCGTATGAGTCATTTTTGAAAGAACTTATCGATACTTTGCATATTATTTGAGTAAATATCACAAAACGTAATAGCAGTAATCCGAATTTCTCGCTTTTCATTTCAATACTACGATGCGATTATTCTATGCATTGAAAAGAGACGCATTTTTGGGATGACACGCAATGAACATTACAGCAAATTTGAGCGGCAAGCGGGCACTCGTAACTGGTGCAGCATCCGGCATTGGTCTGGCAACCGTGGAGGCACTGGCTCGTGCTGGTGCGACTGTGGCAATGAATGATCTTACAAGCAATACTCAACTCGAAAAAGAAGTCAGTCGTTTAATTGCTTTAGGATTGAAAGTCTTGGCAGCGCCTGGTGATGTCGGCGATACGCTCGTTGCTGATCGTATGGTGAGAGCCGCTGTCGAGGCGATGGGCGGCCTTGATTTTCTGGTCAATAATGCGGCAACTCCAGGAACGCGTGAAGCCATCCCACCTTCTAATATGAGTATTCAAGACGATGTGTTTTGGAACAAACTTTTATCAGTGAATTTGATTGGGCCTTTCCGCTGTATTCGTGCCGCGGCTCCATTTCTTAAAGCAAGTCATGGAGCAGTAGTCAACGTTGCCTCGACCGCTGCTTTTGGTGGTGGTGGCAGTAGCACCACGTATGCCACTACCAAGGCTGGTCTGGTGTTGATGACGCGTGAGCTGGCGAAAGGCTTGGGCCCAGAAATTCGGGTCAATGGTATCGCCCCGGGTTGGGTAGGCGGGACAAATTGGGACTGTGGCTGGGATCCGGAGGAAGCCGCAGCTGCAGCGCTGGCTTTGCCACTCGGCCGTGTCGGTATGCCGGTTGATTATGCCGAAGTCATTTTTTATCTGTGCGCCGGTGCTGGCTACATGACTGGGCAAACGCTTATCGTCGATGGCGGCTTGCTAGCCTGATTTGTTTTGAGCATGACACAAAGAATATGAATACTAGTAAAAGAATTAAATTAGGCATCATCGCTGCGCCCGGTTGGATGGACCCCACCATGAACGAGTTTATGGATAGGCA
>JACMRF010000093.1 GCA_014376575.1 Undibacterium sp. | reverse complement strand
GTATCTTCAGTAGGGAACGTTACCCGCCATCTCTGACTTGCCGGTGATCTAAATAGGGCAACAACTCCGATGAAATAAGCTTCTCGAGTTACTTTTTCGTCGACATGTAGACGCTGACCTGGAATGAGTATTATTTCTTTCACTTCCAGCAAGTCCGCGCCTAGAATTTCTCTTTCCTTCTGTGGATTTAAAAATGTCTCATAGCTTGTTTGTTGAAAGGCTGCATTTTGCCGAAGCTTGTAAATTTTGGTGACTAATGCGAGCGAGCGTCCATTTTCATCAACGTTGAGATTATCTCCTGCATGCAAATTAATCTGTATGGTTCTTGACGGTTTTTGGACGTCAGGTAATTCAGGTACTTCTGGCTTGTGCACGCCTACAACATCCAATGCTGTATTGGTGATTGTTGTAATGCTACTCAAGCTGGAACAACCCGTTAGAGTAATTAAAAATATTATCTGAAAAAGGTTTTTAGATTTGTAATTTTTATTCATCACTTGCCGAAGGTTTTAGGTCTTTTTGTTAAGCAAAATTAGTGAGTCTAGCTTTTGCACAACTCTGTTTATTATAAAATAAGCAATGGTAAAATGTTATTCATTGCTAGAAATAAAATTGTTACAAAAAGTGTTATTTTAATTTTTAATTATTTTTTAACTAATTTTTAATGAGTGTAATTTATCTATATTTTGAATGATTTTGCAAGACGTAAGCAAATTAACATAGTTTTTTTCATAAGGTTTAAAAAAATTCAGTTACATATTGTAGCAATTTAGATAATTAAAATGTCAAAGTGTTATTGTTGAAAAATTATTAACGTTTTAATATTAATCAATTGCAATAAGGAACGTTAATTTGTCCACGTTCCGCCAAATTGATGAATAAAGGAAGTTAATATGCTCGGATGGAATAGTAATTTATTGTTTTACATACCTTTTATTGTTTTATTGAGTGCGTGCGCAGATAGCCCTAAAAAAATAACTGATTTTCAAATTTCCCCAAGTCTAGATAGCATGCTTGCCAAAGCTTCTGCTGTATCAAATGCGGGACAATCGGAGCAGGCGTTAAGTCAACTTAAGAGCGCGACAGCGTCATTTCCTGCCGACAAAAAACCATGGTTACAAATGGCGCAAATTAATTTTGATGGTGCTAACTATGGTGATGCAATTAATAATGCATTGGAAGTTTTGCAGCGAGACCCGTCAGATAAGGTTGCAAATAGTATTGTTGTAGTGAGTGGTTTGCGCTTGTCAACAAAAGCCTTGGCAGATTTAAGTCAACAAAACAATTTATCGGGATCGGTTCGTACTGAAGCTCAAGATTTGGCGAAATTGTTGCGTGAGAGCTTGGGGGAATCCATCCTCATTCCACCGGTAAGAAAATTAGCTTCCAATCTAAATAAACAAACTTCTGCATCCCTGGCACCCAGCATGGCTGGCGCGTCCGGCGCTATCTTACGTCCAACGACATCCAAAAACGAAGTTGTTCCGACCAAGGTTTTGTCTACGGAGACAAAAAAGAGTGATGGCAATCCTTTTGGATCCTTGAAGTAAAACAAACTCATCAAATTTGAGCGCTGGCCAAACTTATTTGGTCTTTTTTAACCTCGTTAGGAGCTGTCATGGCAAAGCAAGAAAGTATACAAAAAAAATTACAAAAAGTGCGCCCGCCTCGGGTTCAGATGACTTATGACGTTGAAATTGGTGATTCCGTTGAGCAAAAGGAATTGCCCTTTGTGGTTGGGGTCGCTGGTGACTTTAGTGGTAAATCAGAATTAATGCTGCAAAGACTTAAAGATAGAAAGTTTGTCTCCATTGACCGAGATAATTTTGATGAAGTTATGACAGGCTTGCAGCCAAGGGTTGTGTGTCGTGTTGCTAACGAAATGAACGGACAAGGTGGGGAATTTGCTGTCGATATTAAGTTTAAATCGATGGAGGACTTTCGTCCAGAATCAGTGGTTCAGCAAGTAGAACCTTTAAAGAAATTACTTGAAGCGCGAACAAAGTTGGCAGATCTTAGAAATAAATTATTGGGAAATGAGAAATTGGAAGACATTCTTAACGACGTGCTCAACAGTACAGAAAAGTTGGCAACTTTAAGTCAGCAGACAAATACAAAAGGAAATTGATATGTCAGCACAACAATTAGCTAGATCCTCTGTCAGTGAATTGTCAGAGATTGACTTACTTGATCAAATCGTTGAACAAAGCAAGGTGGCAAAATCTTCGATTGAGCATGCACGTGCAAAAGATATTATCTCGGAATTAGTTAGTCAGGTTATGCAAGGCACGGTGGTCGTTTCTGATAATCTCGCCGCGACGATAGATGCACGAGTGGCTGAGCTCGATCATCTGATTTCCCGGCAGTTAAGCGCAGTGATGCATGCACCTGAATTTCAAAAACTGGAAAGTAGTTGGACGGGCCTGAATTATCTTGTAAAAAATACTGCGACAAGTTCCAATCTGAAAATAAAGATGATGAACGTGACCAAAAAGGAATTGGTCAAAGATTTTCAAACAGCTTTAGAGTTCGATCAGAGCGCAATGTTTAAGAAAGTATATGAAGAAGAATTTGGTACTTTTGGTGGCGCACCATTTGGCGCGTTGATTGGTGATTTTGAAGTTACTCGCCAACCGGAAGATATGTATTTTATTGAGCAGATGTCTCATATTGCTGCGGCTGCGCACGCTCCTTTTATCTCTGCTGCATCTCCTGAGCTATTTGGTCTTGAGACATATAGTGACTTAGGTAAACCCCGCGATCTATCAAAAGTATTCGACACTATTGAGTATGCAAAGTGGAAATCGTTCCGAGAGTCCGAAGATTCTCGTTATGTTGGTTTGACTTTACCTCGCTTCCTCGGTCGTTTGCCATTTAACCCGCGTGATGGTGCAACTGTTGAAGGCTTTAATTTTGTGGAAGATGTTGATGGCACCGATCACGCAAAATACCTCTGGTGTAACGCCGCTTATGCGTTAGGTACCAAGCTTACAAACGCTTTTGATAACTTTGGCTGGTGTGCCGCCATTCGCGGCGTGGAAGGCGGTGGTTTAGTTGAAGACTTACCAACACATACATTTAAAACAGATGAGGGTGAAGTTGCACTGAAGTGCCCAGCTGAAATTGCCATTACCGATCGACGCGAAAAAGAATTAAGTGACCTTGGTTTTATCTCTTTGGTGCATTGTAAAGACACGGATTATGCTGCATTTTTTGGCGCGCAATCTGCGCAAAAAGCAAAAAAATACAACACGGATTCTGCCAATGCAAATGCGGTATTGTCGGCTCAACTTCAATACATTTTTGCGGTGTCACGGATTGCGCACTATATGAAAGCAATGATGCGCGACAAAATTGGTAGCTTCGCTTCCGCTTCAAATGTTCAAGATTTTTTGAATCGTTGGCTTACGCAGTATGTACTGCTGGACGATAACGCAAGTCAGGAACAAAAAGCGCAATTCCCTCTTCGCGAAGCTTCTGTACAAGTATCAGAAGTGCCGGGGCGTCCCGGTGTATACCGAGCAGTCAGTTTTTTGCGTCCGCATTTCCAATTGGATGAGTTATCTGTCTCCCTCCGTTTGGTCGCGGAGTTGCCTCAATCGACCAAATCGTAATTTTTTTAACGTAACACTTAACTAGGAATATAGAAAATGGCAATTGACGTTTATCTGCATATTGATGGTATCAAAGGTGAATCAACAGATACCGCACATAAAGACTGGATTGAATGCAAAGCGGTAGAGTGGCAAGTTTTGCAGCCTAAATCTGCAACTGCATCAACTGGCGGTGGCCACACAGCTGAACGTTGTGAACATAAAGACATAGTGTTGTCGAAATTAGCTGATTTATCAACACCGTTACTACTTCAAAATAGCTCATCAGGAAAAACAATTCCTAAAGCAAAATTTGAATTCATGCGAGCAGATGCGCAAGGTGAGCGTATTAAGTATTTTGAAATTGAATTGGAGAATGTCTTAATCAGCGGTGTTTCTCCTTCCGTTGCGCCTGGCGATATCCTTCAAGAAGAAGTTCGTTTGAAGTTTTCTCAAGTTAAATGGAAATACATTCAACAAAAAGTGTCTGGTGGTTCTGGCGGTAATACTTCCGGCGGTTGGAATTTATCGACCAATAAAACAGCGTAATTTTTTTTAAATCCGCGGCAGCTGTAGTGCCGCGGTATTTTTTTGGGAATGTTGAACAATGCAAGGTTTTGCTCCAGGGCTTTTGGATAAATTATTGACGGGATATAAGCATCTCCCATCGAATGATATTGTGGCGCGCCTTTCCATGGAGGACTTGAAGGATTCTGTTGCGAGAGATTTGGAAGCATTGCTCAATACGAGGAAAGTGATTCCGGAAAATATTTTGTTGTCATATCCTGAATGCGGAAAATCCATTGTTACCTACGGCTTAAATGATTTTGCTGGGCTCAGCTTGGCAAGTACCGATGATAGAGCTTTTATTTGCCGCTCTTTGGAGCAAACTATCGCGAGGCACGAACCACGTTTGCAAAATGTAAGTGCCGAACTGGAAGTGCAAGAAGGATCAATCAATAGACTGAATTTTGCTATTTCTGCCTTACTTGTCGTTCATCCAGCGCAAGAGCCTGTCAGTTTTGATGCTGTTTTACAGCCATCGAGCTTGCATTATTCGATTAGTAAAGGGCGCAGATCAACACGTGGTGGTATGAGAAATGGATGAATTGCTACCGTATTACGAACGTGAACTTGGATTTTTGAGGCGCTATTCTCGAGAATTTTCCGAGCGTTATCCAAAAATAGCAGGTCGTCTGCTGATGGTGGGTGAAGTATGTGAAGACCCACATATCGAGCGAATGATACAGTCATTTGCTTTACTTAATTCACGGATTTCAAAACGACTCGATGATGATTATCCCGAGTTCACAGAAGCACTATTTGATGTGCTCTATCCACATTATCTACGCCCATTTCCATCATGTTCAATAGCTAGACTCGATTTTAGCGGCGCCGCCAAGCAATTGACGACGGCGACAAAGATTGTCCGGGGCACGGAGTTAACAACACGTCCGGTAAAAGGTGCCCCTTGTAAATTCAAAACAGTGTACGACGTAGTAGTTGCTCCTGTTCATCTGAAATATGTTCGATTCGATGCAATTGCGAATCCACCAGAATCGATATCATTGCCGCCTAAGGCAAGCTCTACTATTAGTATTAAGATTGATGTAACTTCGGAGCAAGTGGGTTTTTCTGGTTTAAACATTACAGCATTGCGGACATTTATTGACGGCGAATCTTCATTTTGTGCCGGATTGCGAGACAGCTTGTTCATGCATACTGTATGTGCTTACGTAGAAGTTGAGCAAACCGGTCGATGGCTACCATTAAAAAATATTCCGATAAAAAGTGTTGGCTTTGACGAAGAAGATTCGCTCATTTCTTTTTCGGCACGTTCGCATCCAGCATATCGTTTATTGACAGAATATTTTACTTTTTCAGAAAAATTTAATTTTTTTGATATCGATCTGGAGGTGATCAATCCGCTACTACCAAGTACCTGTAAATCAATTATCTTACATTTGGTATTGAGCGGCTTACGTGCAGATTCGAACATGGCACGTCTGCTTAGTAACTTGTCGGCAAATAATTTATTGCTAGGTTGCACTCCAGTGATCAACTTATTTAAGCAGCGTGGAGATCCAATACGCTTGACGCATACGGGTGCGCATTATCCTGTCATTGCCGATTCAAGACGCGCATTTGCGTATGAAATTCACAGCATAGATTCGGTAAAATTGGTTAGGCAGACGCCTCAGGGTGAATCTGTCACTGAATTTCGACCTTTTTATTCTCTCCGGCATGGTGAGACTGCCGATATATCTGGACATTATTGGGTTGCACATCGAGATGAGATGGTGGCGTTAAAAAGTCCTGGATATGAAACTGAGATATCTATTGTAGATATTAATTTTGATCCTGCGGTGGTAGAGACGCAAACTTTGAGCATCGACCTTACCTGCTGCAACCGCGATCTGCCGGCGTCACTCGCCTATGGCTTGCCAGCGGGGGATTTATTTCTGGAAGGTGGATCGATGGTGAGTTCGATCAGTTTTTTGCGTAAGCCAACTGAATCATATCGTTTTGAGAGGGGTCGTGGCGCGCATTGGCGATTGATTTCTCATTTGTCACTGAATCATTTGTCCTTGTCGAAAGGTGGTTTGGAAGCATTTCAGGAAATGCTCCGTTTGTACGATCTTCCACGCTCGGCAACGTCACAACGCCAAATTAGTGGTGTTATTGGTATTGAGCATAAGCCCGCAAAAGCCTGGTTGCCAGGTAATCCTTTTGCCTGTTTGGTGCGAGGAATAGAAGTACGTCTCACCATCGATGAAGCGAGTTTTGTGGGAAGTGGTATCCACGTATTTGCACACATTGTGGATAGATTCTTAGGCCTGTATGTAACTGCAAATAGTTTTACTCAACTCATTATCGTGTCTAACAAAACTGGAGAGGAGTTACTGCGATGTTTGCCAAGAAACGGAGATTTGAGCCTAGTGTAATTCAGCAATTGCTGAATAAGCCTTATCGGTTTCAGTTCTTTCAAGCCGTCCGAATTTTTGAGCTTTGGTTGAAGAAAAATGGTGTGTCACATGAAAGTGCAGTAGCGGAGTTTTTACGTTTTCAAAATAGAACTTCCCTTAGTTTTCCTGCCAGTGAATTGGAGGCGCTCACCTTTTACCCCTCGACTATAGACAAAACTGACACTGATTTATTAACTGCACTCCAGCGGGGCGAACTTAGTCATATCAGCATCACGCCTTCTTTTATGGGTTTTTTGGGTGGTAATGGTGCGTTGCCCGCACATTACACCGAGCGTATTGCTGATCATGTGCTATATGAAAAAGATGAAAGTCCAAGGGCATTTCTGGACACATTTTCCAATCGCGCAGTGGCTTTGTTTTATCAGGCGTGGCGTAAGTATAGGCTAGCGCTTAAATACGAACTAGGCAACCAAGATCGTTTCCTGCCGTTGTTATTATCTCTAGCAGGCTTGGGGCACGAGTCCTTGCAGAATAAGCTAACTGTTGATGGCGAAGGCGTTCGAGATGAATCAACGGGTTATTACGCAGCTGCGCTCATGCAGCGTCCAATTTCTGTGTCATACATGCAGAAAATTCTTTGTGAATACTTTTCTGTTCGGATCGAGATCGAACAATTTATTGGGCATTGGTATGACGTCCCGCAACAACAACAGAGCATGCTTGGCTCTGTCAATGCCACTCTGGGATCGGAGGCAATGGTCGGCGCAAGAGTGTGGCAGCGTGATTTGCGTATGCGCCTTAGCATTGGGCCGTTGAGTCGATCAGAATATGAAACCTTCTTACCTGAGGGTGCTGCCGCTAAGTCGCTGGAGAAAATGTTAGCGATGTTTAGCAGTCTTTGTCTTGAATATGAAGTTCAACTCATCCTACGGCAACAAGACGTGCAGAGTATGAATTTGATTACCGAGCGTTTAGGTGGGCGGCTAGGCTGGGATAGTTTTCTGATTACAGGAAAAGCCATAGAGAATAGAAATGACGTGAAATATGAAATCCATGCCCTGTAACTAGCCCAGAATAAGACGCCAAAAGCATAAATCCATTAATATTTTTGTAAAAAATCTTGAGTGTGAAAATTAAATAAGGACAAATTGCAACATGAGCACCAACCTCAAAACCTTGATCAGTAAGCTAAACGACACTTCACGCACCGCCGCAACCAGGGCTGCGTCCATCTGCGTCGGACTGGGGCAATACGAAGTTGATATTGAACATCTCTTCCTGGCTTTGTTAGAGCAACCAAAATCCGATTTCGTTCTGATTGCACGACAATGTGGTATCGTTCTAACCAACCTTGAAGCCGATTTGCGAAATGAGGTGAGTCGTTTTAAGACCGGCAATGCTCGTACACCAGTTTTCTCTGCGCATTTGCCCAAATTATTTGAACATGCCTGGCTCATCGCTTCTCTGGATATTCAGGCCGGCAAAGAACAAAAAATACGCAGTTCACACCTCTTACTTGCATTGTTGACCGAGCCAGATCTGGCACAACTGGCGTATCGTGGCTCAAAGTTTTTTGTTAAATTTAAGCTAGACGATTTAAAGCGCAATTTAACGAAACTGACTGCTGGCTCGCAAGAGAGTGAAGGTATTGAGAGTACATCTGGCGGTAATCAAGTAGACGCGGGCGGTGATCCTGTTGGCGAGTTGACGCAGCGCGCAATTTCCAATACACCATCCTTAGACCAGTTCACTACTAATCTCACGCAGCGTGCTCGCGATGGCAAAGTTGACCCCGTGATTGGCCGCGACATGGAGATTCGCCAGGCGATTGATATTCTTATGCGGCGCCGACAAAATAATCCTATTCTGACTGGCGAAGCGGGAGTCGGAAAAACTGCTGTGGTAGAAGGCCTGGCACTTCGCATTGCACAAAAGGACGTGCCTGAAGTGTTGCATGGTGCCGAGATTCATACGCTAGATATGGGCTTGCTACAAGCCGGCGCCAGTGTCAAAGGTGAGTTTGAAAACCGTCTAAAAAACGTCATCGACGAAGTCAAAAAAAGCCCACACGCGATCATCTTGTTTATCGATGAGGCGCATACCATGATCGGTGCGGGTGGACAAGCCGGACAAAACGATGCAGCCAACTTGCTTAAGCCAGCTTTGGCGCGCGGCGAGTTGCGCACCATTGCCGCCACCACCTGGAGCGAGTATAAAAAATATTTTGAAAAAGATGCCGCACTCGCTCGACGTTTTCAAGTCGTTAAAGTGGAGGAGCCTTCTGAAGAGCTTGCCTGCGCCATGTTGCGCGGGATGGCGCCTTTGATGGAAAAACATTTCGGCGTACGGGTCTACGATGAAGCCATCACCGAGGCAGTGCGTCTGTCGCATCGCTACATTAGTGGCCGCCAACTGCCAGACAAAGCTATCAGTGTGCTTGATACCGCTTGCGCTAAAGTCGCGCTGGGGCAAAATGCAACACCAGTTTTATTAGAAAATATTGCCAAGAGACTTGATCGTATCACTGCCGAAATTGGCTCCTTAGATAGAGAGCAAAGTGCTGGCGCCAAACATGCAACTCGCCTGCAAGAATTACGTGAACAATCTACCGTGTTACAAGCAGAGAGCGCTACATCGAGTAACCGCTGGGAGCAAGAAAAAACCTTAGCCGAGCAAATCAAGACATTGCGCGCCAAACTGGAAACAACACAAAATAACGCTGATAGTGCTGCAACCGAAAAGACGACAAATACCGCTAAGGTAAGTAAAAAAAACAAAGAATCAAAAAGCAATAGCGAGACCAATGAACTAGAAACTCTCATCGATCAGCTCAAACAATTGCAAGGCGATGCGCCGATGGTGCCAGTACAAGTCGATGGCCACATCGTGGCAGAAATCGTTGCCGCGTGGACCGGAATTCCGCTAGGTAAAATGGTCAAGGATGAAATCAAAACGGTCCTTAATCTGCACAACTTATTGCAAGAGCGCGTTTTAGGCCAATCACACGCCATAGAAGCGGTAGCCCAACGCGTGCGCACCTCACGCGCCAACTTAGACGACCCGAATAAACCTAAAGGTGTCTTCCTGTTCGTCGGCCCATCTGGCATAGGCAAGACCGAAACCGCACTTGCCCTAGCTGATGTGCTATATGGCGGTGAACGCAAATTGGTCACCATCAATATGAGCGAATACCAAGAGGCGCACAGTGTCTCTGGGCTCAAGGGCTCGCCACCAGGTTACGTAGGCTACGGCGAAGGCGGTGTCTTGACAGAAGCGGTCAGGCGCAATCCCTACAGTGTGGTCTTATTAGACGAAGTAGAAAAAGCCCACCCTGATGTACTCGAATTATTTTTCCAGGTATTTGATAAAGGTGTGCTCGATGACGCAGAAGGAAGAGAGATCGATTTTAAAAACACCATCATCATCCTCACCTCCAACGTGGCCTCTAGCCTCATGATGCAAGCGTGCCTCAATAAAGAGACAAAAGATTTACCAACGCCGGCGATGTTAGAAGAACAGATACGCCCGCAACTGATGAAATCGTTCAAGCCCGCTTTTTTAGGAAGATTAAAAGTTATCCCGTTCTACCCAATCGCCGATGAAGTGCTAGTGCAGATTATCGGCTTGAAGCTAGCACGCATACAAAAGCGTATCAACATTAATCATAAAGCCGAATTCACTTATGACGATGCGTTGGTCGATGCGGTATTAGCACGTTGTACTGAGGTAGATTCCGGTGCCCGCAACGTCGACAATATTCTCAACGGAACCCTGTTGCCAGAAATCGCAGAAAGCGTCCTTACCAAAATGGCAGAAGGTGCATTTATCACCAAAATCAAAGTCAGCGCTAACAAGCAGGGTCAATTTAAGTACACGGTTAGGTAACAATAAACGTCATTCCCGCGCAGGCGGGAAACCAGTTCGTAGCCTACGCGAGACGCCAATAAAGGTGTGCTGCGTAAAAGCTAGTTACTAGAAAATAAAAGTAGGATGGGCATGATCTTGTGCCCACGGAGTGAAACCAAAAATCATAACGTGTTCGGATCAAATATGAGTAGCAGCACACTTTCCAGCCAAGTTCTCTCCCTATTTGGCGCATGGAGCCAAACCGAGCGCATGCTGCGCCTGACCACTCCATTGGGCCCTACGCAATTATTAGCGGAAAGTTTCAAAGGCACAGAAGGTTTGAGCGAAGGCTTCCGGCTAGAAATTATTGCGCTCTCCACCAACGCCCATATCGAGCTCAAAACCCTCCTAGGCCAGCCAATATTACTAGAGCTGCTAACCGCCCAAAGCAGGACAAAACTGCGCCCGTTTCACGGCCACATCACGCACATACAAACGGTAGGTTCTAACGGTGGCATGGCGCGCTACAAGCTCACCGTCGAACCCTGGACAGCCTTCATGGCCTACCGCCGTGACAGCACCACCTATCAGGACATGAACGTCTTCGACATCTTCAAATCCATCTTCGTCGACTACCAAGGTCAAGGCAAGTTAGTAGCCGCCTGGCGCTCAGATATCTTGGATGAAAGCCTCTATCCAAGGCGCTCGCTCACCACCCAATATCAAGAAAGTGATCTCGCCTTCATTAATCGATTAATGAGCGAAGAAGGCCTGTTCAGCTGGATAGAACACCAAGG
>JACMRF010000092.1 GCA_014376575.1 Undibacterium sp. | reverse complement strand
TTGATCGCCTTACTTTTTCTCCAAAAGATGCGACGCACCACCGTTTTGCGATTTGATGACTTGCATCGCGCTGGCGATCATGCCGCTCATGTCACTCAGATTGGCCGGAATGATGATCGAGTTATTGGTCTTGGCCATATTCGCAAATGCCGCAACATATTGTTCTGCTACTTTTAAATTCACCGCATCAGATCCACCTGGTTCACGGATCGCACTGGCCGTTTTGCGTATCGCTTCTGCACTCGCTTCGGCAATCGCCAAAATAGCGGCGGCCTGACCTTGGGCGCGGTTAATCGATGCCTGCATCTCACCTTCTGATTTGGCGATCGAGGCTTCACGCTCACCGGTGGCAATATTGATTTGCTCTTGCTTACGGCCTTCAGACGCCGCGATCAGGGCGCGCTTTTCGCGCTCTGCCGTGATCTGCGCCTGCATCGCATGCAAAATTTCTTTTGGTGGTGTCAGGTCTTTAATCTCATAACGTAAAACCTTAACACCCCAGTTAGCGGCAGATTCATCAATCGCATTAACGATGGTGGTATTGATGTGGTCGCGCTCTTCAAAGGTCTTGTCGAGTTCCATCTTACCGATCACCGAACGCAGCGTTGTTTGCGCTAATTGTGTGATGGCGGCGATGTAATTGGACGATCCGTAAGAAGCGCGCATGGCATCGGTGATCTGAAAATACAAAATACCGTCGACCTGCAATTGCGTATTGTCCTTTGTGATGCAGACCTGCGGCGGTACATCAAGTGGGATTTCTTTCAGGATGTGTTTGTAGGCGATACGGTCGATGAACGGGATGACGATGTTCAGGCCTGGACCTAAGGTTGCATGATATTTACCCAAGCGCTCAACCACCCAGGCATGCTGTTGAGGAACCACGTTGACGGTTTTAAAGACAAATACAATCGCCAACATAAACAGAATTAAGGCAACACCACTAAAATTTTCCATATTATTCCTTTTGATTTTTATTGAAATACGATTTGATTCAACGATGTCATTGATGAAAGGCTTACGACGGCCGAACCATCAATCTGCTACCTTGTACCTCTTCGATAATGAAGACACCTGAAAATGCTGCCGAGTGCTGTAAATCCACATCCCACATAGCACCGCGATACATTGCACGGGCGGTATATTTGCCATTTCCCTGGTCCTCCCAATGCTCCACTTTGATTGTTTGCCCGATATCCATATTGACATTGGGATCGCGGCTGACATCCTTTCGTTCACGCCAGCCAAATTTACTTTTATGCAGCGCCAGCGTCGCTGCCGCGCCAACCATGGCCGCCACAATCATTTGAAATGATGAATCGAAGTTAAGCCATGCTGCGATTGCGCCCGCAACCAGACCAACTGAAATCATCAATAGATAAAACGTCCCAGAGAACAGCTCCAGAATTATCACCAGACCAGCGACGGCTAGCCAACTCATCCATGCGTTCATTTTTTGATTTTTTCCTCATCGTTAAGCTGCATCATTGTTGCGTGTGTCAGATAAAAAAACATCGGTAATTTATAAACAAAAAAACCTTCTCCACCGTGAAGTGCAGAAGGTTTTTTTGTTTGATATTTGTAAAGTTTTTTATTTTTTTCTTATTATTGTTTTCATTCGATTAGTCTAGCCCAAATTTTAAAAAAATCAACATATAAAGAAGATAGACCCATCGCAATGTAAAATAAAAAGTAACTATTCAGCCGCTATAAAGATGAATAAAAAACAAACCTCTCAACGCCGAGACGCCGAGGCGCAGAGGAGCAACAAAGGCAGAGGAGAGCATTTTGTTTGCTGTTCTCCTGAATTTCTCCGCGTCTCTGCGTTGAGGAGTTTTGACCTTTTTCATAGGGGCTGAATAGTCACAATAAAAAAGGGACAAACTTTATCGCTGATCCCTTTTTTAGTTCTCTAGGCCGCTTGCTTATTTCTGTACCGCCGCTAACAATTTCCAGGTATCGATCACTGAATCGGGGTTAAGTGAAATCGACTCGATGCCTTCTTTCATTAACCACTCAGCAAAATCTGGATGATCCGATGGCCCCTGGCCGCAAATGCCGACGTACTTGCCTAATTTGCGGCAAGCAGCGATTGCTTGTGACAACAAAGCCAGTACCGCCGGATCACGTTCGTCAAAATCAGCCGCCAATAATGGCATACCGGAATCGCGATCGAGGCCTAAAGTGAGTTGTGTCAGATCGTTGGAACCAATCGAGAAACCGTCGAAATGCTGCAGGAATTGCTCAGCCAAAATAGCATTGGAGGGCACTTCGCACATCATGATCAAACGCAAACCGTTTTCGCCACGTTTGAGTCCATTTTTGCCGAGTAAATCAACGACTTTTTCAGCTTGCCCCAAAGTGCGTACAAATGGCACCATGATTTCGACATTGGTTAATCCCATGTCATTGCGTACGCGCTTCATGGCCAGACATTCCATTTCGAAAGACTCGGCAAAATCTGGTGCCAGATAACGCGCAGCACCACGGAAACCCAACATCGGATTTTCTTCATCTGGTTCGTAGCGTGATCCACCGATGAGTTTTTTATATTCATTCGATTTAAAATCAGACAAACGCACAATGACTTTTTTCGGCCAGAAAGCGGCAGCAATAGTGGCGATACCCTCTGCCAATTTATCAATATAAAAAGCCTTGGGAGAAGCGTGACCACGGGCGACGGATTCCACTGCTTTTTTAAGATCAGCATCAATATTCGGATATTCCAAAATCGCTTTCGGATGCACACCAATATTATTGTTGATGATAAATTCCAAACGAGCCAAACCAACGCCTTCGTTTGGTACCGATTGGAAATCAAATGCCAATTGCGGATTACCGACATTAAGCATGATCTTCAATGGCAGCTTAGGTAATTCGCCGCGCATTTCTTCGGTCACTTCTGTTTCCAGCAAGCCATCGTAAATCTTGCCCTCGTCACCTTCGGCACAAGACACAGTGACCAGCATGCCGTCTTTAAGCACTTCAGTCGCATCACCACAGCCGACCACCGCAGGCACACCCAGTTCACGCGCAATGATCGCTGCATGGCAGGTACGGCCACCACGATTAGTGACGATGGCGGCAGCGCGCTTCATGACGGGTTCCCAATTTGGATCGGTCATGTCGGCAACCAGAATATCGCCAGGTTGCACACGTTCCATCTCGGACGGATCATGGATCACGCGGACACGGCCAGCACCAATTTTTTGACCAATCGCGCGACCAGAAGCCAATACATTGCTGGTGCCTTTAAGTTTAAAGCGCAATTGGGCGTCAGTCGATTTTTGCTGTGACTTCACGGTCTCAGGGCGCGCTTGCAGAATGTAGAGCTTGCCGTCGCGGCCGTCTTTGCCCCATTCAATGTCCATGGCGCGGCCGTAGTGTTTCTCGATAATGACGGCGTATTTTGCCAGCTCGACGACTTCAACATCGTTCAAGGAATAACGATTGCGCATTTCGATAGGTACATCTACCGTTTTGACTGAGCGGCCAGCCTTGGCTTCCCCGGTAAATTCCATCTTGATTAGTTTGGAACCAATATTGCGGCGTATCACCGGCAACTTGCCAAGCTCGAGCATCGGTTTGTGCACATAAAACTCATCGGGATTAACCGCACCCTGCACCACGGTTTCGCCCAAGCCATAACTTGATGTGATGAAGACGACGTCCTTGAAGCCGGACTCAGTATCGATCGTAAACATCACGCCAGCTGCACCCAGATCAGAACGCACCATGCGTTGTACGCCAGCCGATAAAGCGACTTCAGCATGGGTAAACCCTTTGTGCACACGGTAAGAAATAGCACGATCGTTGTACAGTGAAGCGAAGACATGCTTCATCGCTTCCAACACATTATCGATGCCGACAACGTTGAGGAAAGTTTCTTGCTGACCAGCAAACGAGGCATCCGGCAAATCTTCTGCCGTCGCCGAAGAGCGCACCGCAAACGACATTTCAGCGCTTGAATCAGCGACCAGTTTATTGTAAAACTCTTCGATTTCTTTTTGCAGGCGAGGCTGAAAAGGCGTATCGATGATCCACTGACGAATCTCGGCACCGGCTTTCGCCAATTCTCTGACATCTTCGATATCGAGTTTTTCAAGGCGGTCAGCAATTCGCTGTGCCAGTGCGATGCCGCCATTTTCGCTGTAGGACAAAAAATCGCGGAATGCTTGCGCCGTAGTGGCAAAACCGCCCGGCACCCGCACGCCAGCGCTTGCCAGCTGACTAATCATTTCGCCTAATGAGGCATTTTTTCCGCCGACGGTTTCAACATCCGTCATGCGTAAATGCTCAAATAAGGCGACATACGTTGATTCAATACTTGCCTCGGTATTTGCTGCGTTGGACATAACAACCTCTTTTGATGATAAGAAATCTGTGCGCATTCACTTCTCTTGCTTCGTCTCTTACGATTTTTTTGTTATTCTTAGCGCCGGACACGAAATGCTGCGGTTGCATCATTTTACCTTGTGAACTGCACAATTTAACCAAGCGCGATGAGAATTTCCCGTCTTTTTATGCGTTTGGGAGATTAATTTATTTCATCCCTACACTCTTTAAGTGACACAAAATTGCCATGTCAGATACACCAATTCCAACCCGCCCTCCCGCCAATCGCACCGTTTTTTTTGTTTCTGATGGCACCGGCATCACTGCCGAAACATTCGGACACTCGGTTCTGACGCAATTTGACCTCAAATTCAAGCAGATACGCCTACCTTTTATCGACACCATAGAAAAAGCTTACGATGCCGTACGCCGGATCAATGATGCTTTCGATATGGAAGGTAAGCGCCCAATTGTTTTCTCTACCCTGGTTCAGGCTGAGCTTGCAGGAGTGGTATTTAAATCCAAGGGTTTGCACATGGATTTAATACAAACCTTTGTGTCGCCGCTAGAGCAAGAATTGGGCGTTAAATCGACCCATAGCGTAGGGCGCAGCCATAATATTGCCGATACCGAGGAATATAAAAACAGGATAGAAGCGATTAACTATTCATTGGCGCATGACGATGGCCAATCCAATAAAAATCTATCCAATGCCGATGTCATTTTGGTGGGAGTATCTCGCTCGGGTAAAACGCCGACCACGCTATATCTGGCGATGCAATATGGTATTAAGGCGGCAAATTACCCGTTGATTCCCGATGATTTTGAGCGTGGCAAACTACCCTCTGCCTTACCTGAATTCAAAGCTAAGATTTTTGGATTAAGCATTGCGCCGGAACGCTTATCTGAGATACGCAATGAGCGCCGTCCCGGCAGTAAATATGCGTCGCTGGAGAACTGTCGCTATGAGGTCAATGAAGCGGAGGCGATGATGAAACGCGAAGGCATACACTGGTTGTCATCTACAGCTAAATCGATAGAAGAAATAGCGACGACGATCCTGCAAGAGATTAAATCGGATGTCAAAGTGTACTAATAGGTAAGATCAAACCACACATACCCCCCACTAGTATTTTTTAAAAGTTGACCTAAAGCGCACGTTTGACGTGCGCTTTTAATTATTAAAATACCATTTTAAGGGGAGTATATAACTAAAGGCTTTGCCTGACTTGTTCAAAAAAGCAAATCGCGGCGCTGGCGGCGACATTGAGCGATTCAATCTCCGGCCTTTGCGGTATCGTCACCGTATGACTGGCCAACGCCATCAAATCGTCCGCAACGCCTTGCCCCTCATGCCCAAACAACCAGACTACTGGCTGATTTAACTTCACCTGATAGATGGTTTGCTTGGTATGCGAGCTAGTGGCCAAGATCGGTATCTGGGCTCGCTGCAAAAGACTGTGTAAGTCAACATTTTCAAAAATATTCAAAAGAAAATGTGCCCCCATGCCGGCGCGCATGACCTTGGGCGACCAGGCAAAGGCAGTGCCCATACTGCAAAAAACGTTTTTGATGCCGGCCGCCGCCGCGCTGCGCAAAATGGACCCGAGATTGCCCGGATCTTGCAAATTATCCAGCACCACGGATGATTCTTTCAGTGCCTGCGGAAACACGGGATTTGGCGTAGCGATGATAAACATCAGACCGACGCCATGTTCTATCTGGCTTAATGCATGATAGAGCGCGTCGGGCAAACAGATGGTTTGCGTTGCTTTGGCTAGACACAGCGCCACAATGGATTCCACCTCGGGATGCAAGCGACTCGATTCAGACACGATGCACAATTGCGGCGCACCCAAATGTTGCCAGTAAGCCTGACACAAATGCACGCCATCAAGCAAAGTGCGCCCCGACTTACGGCGCACCTGAGAGCTGCTGGCAAGATTTTTAAGTTCTTTGTAGAGCGGGTTATCGCGGGAAGTAATCGCTTTCATGATTTAAGCAAAGCCTTCACTGGCGCATAGGATTTTCGGTGAATCGGAGAGACGCCGTGCTCAAGCAAACGCGCCATGTGAAGCGCAGTAGGATAACCTTTGTGCTGATCGAGCGCGTACTGCGGATACACCAGATGAAGCGCTAAAAGACGATGATCTCGCGCCGTTTTTGCCAAAATAGATGCCGCAGAAATCGCTTGCACTTTATCATCCCCTTTGACGATGGCCTCAGCGCGTACTGCCATGACCGGACAACGATTGCCATCAATCAAAGCCAAAGTAGGCGTGATCGACAATGCCTCGACTGCGCGGCGCATCGCCAGCATGGTCGCTTGCAAGATATTGAGTTCATCGATCTCTTGCTCTGAACATTCGGCGACGGCCCATGCCAAAGCGTATTTTTTGATCTCTATCGCAAGCAGATCGCGCCTTGCCTCAGATAATTTTTTGGAGTCACGCAAGCCAGCGATCGAATGTGCTGGATCAAGAATCACTGCCGCCGCCATGACTGGCCCTGCAAGTGGGCCACGGCCAGCCTCATCGACGCCGCAAATCAATTCGCCTTCATAATCGAACAAGGAGAATTCTGGCGCTGCCGGCTTGATTAATTTTGTTTCAGTATTTTCGGTATTACGCATCGAGGAAGGCTTTCAACTTGGCTATATCCAAGAAATAATGGCAAATTTGAGTCGCTTGCTCTTGGTTTTTTTGTCCGGTAAGCACGGGCACTAATTCATCGTAGAGAGCAACTAAACTCTCGTCTGCATCAATATCGATGACCTTGATGGTGGCCGTTAAGCCCATCAACCTCATTTCAGGATCGGATGCTAAGCAAGCACGCAATTGTTCGAGCATGTCATCGCACAGGTGGCAGTAGCTGCGAGAATAAAGCATAAATTGCATCATTTAAAAATTATCTTTGGGTCGAGAAATGAATACTCCCCCAATAAATTTACGTAAATACTGCGTTTACGCACGTCTGTATTGGGGCGAGAAAAAATACTGGTGTGGAGTATATTACTTATCAGGCTTTCACGAAGAATTATCCCTGCCAACCACGCGAGCATTATAAAACGTTCAAATTAATCTTTCGCAATAAAAAAATGCCAGCATCAAATGCTGGCATTTTTAACATTAATGAACGCGCTTCATTAGCCTTTATTGTGCGATCGGTCGGATAGGAATAAATTGTGACACATCGCCACGGCGCACCAGAAGTACAACGGCTTTTTTCGTATCGACTTTACTCAATAAGCCGGCAAATTGCTTGGCATCTTTGACATCAACATTATTCATGGTGAGAATAATATCCCCAGGACGCAGGCCAACTTGCGCCGCTGCCCCTTCAACATTATCAATAACAACACCTCCCGAGGAAACTTCTTTCTTTTGCGCATCGCTTAAGTCAGAAAAGTAGATTCCCAAGGCATTGCTAGCTTGTTCTTTTTTACTTTTCTTATCCGTTTTCTGCGCAACTTTGTCAGATTCAAGCTCTGCAACATTGACGATTAGTTCGCGTGCGCTACCTTTCCGCCAGATCGATATAGTTGCCTTACTACCGGGCTTAGTCGCGCCAACAATTCTCCGCAAGTCATTAGATTTTTCAACAAGATTGCCATTAAACTTGAGAATCACATCACCATCCTGGACTCCCGCTTTTTCTGCAGGGCTTCCGGGTTCCACTTTTTGAACCACGGCTCCCTGCGCCTTGCTTAAGCCTATGGATTCAGCGACATCTTTAGTCAGCTCACCGATTTGTACACCAATACGGCCACGTGTTACTGATCCTGAGGTTTTCAGTTGCTCAACCACGCGCATCGCTTCGTCGATGGGTATGGCAAACGAGATGCCCATATAACCGCCAGAGCGACTATAAATCTGCGAGTTAATACCAATCACCTCACCACGCATATTAATCAAAGGGCCACCAGAATTGCCGGGATTAACGGCAACATCTGTTTGAATGAGAGGCAACAGGTCTCCCGTATCGCGCGCTTTGGCAGAAATGATACCCGCTGTAATGGTATTTTCGAGATCAAATGGCGAACCAATCGCGATCACCCACTCACCCGCCTTGATTTTATCGGAATCACCTATCGTGACACGTGGCAACTTACCACCTTCAATTTTCAATACGGCGACGTCAGTACGCTTATCCGTACCAATGACCTTGGCTTTAAATTCGCGCTTATCGGTCAGTTTGACATAGACTTCAGATGCACCATCAACCACGTGCGCATTCGTCAGCACATAACCATCTTGCGAAATAATGAAGCCTGACCCGACTCCACGCGGCATCTCTTCTTCTTGCTGTTGTTGAGGTGCTTGCTTGCGGTTTTTAGGTGCCGGAGCCGGCGCTTGCTTAGGCACGGGAACGCCAAAAAAACGCCGGAAAAACTCTTGTGCCTGGTCGTCATCCATGCCCGGAATATTTTGGCTTGTCGATATTTTTTCTGTGGTGCGGATATTGACGACAGCTGGCCCGGATTTTTCGACAAGGTCAGTAAAATCTGGCAGGCTCGCAGCGGCTGGTGCAGCCTCCGCCAATGGTGTTGCCCCGATTAGGGTTGGCCCAGCCAACCCTATGCAAGCGCTCAATAGCAAGCTTGAAAGCAAAGTGGAAACATTTTTTTCGAGTGGAAAAAATTGGGATGTTTTCATTGTGTCCTCATCATTTGGGTTTAAATTCAATTGAGTTCATGACTTGTTTAATTGCAGCAAATGGTACTTCTCCAACAACGGTCAACCAATACTCGCCTTGGCGCCGTCCCATCAGAGTCATTGCACCTTGTTGCAGACTACCCTCGGTACGACTGGCAGAATCAGGCTCGATAAAAACCGAGATCGCGGACAGTCCATCAGAAAAAATAATCTGTACAACTTCATGCGCCTTGACTGAGTTGGCGGAATATCCGTTCGCGGCTGCAGATATAGGGATCAATCGCTTCATTTCACGTGTTTTTTTAAATCCAGGTGGTAACAATTTCACCGACCATCCTGAGTTCACATTAGCCTGCACCGTTAAGTTTTCTATACGCCATTGAGATACGTTGGGAAAACTGGGTTTCATTCGTGCCTTATCAATATCGCCAATAGAAATTTGCGTGAAAGCAATTTGTTCAATGACTTCATTTTTAGGATTAATCGTCTGCGCGCGCAATAACAAGCCAGATGTTTTATCCAGGCAAAGGCGATAGCCATAGCGCAAGCTATCTTTTGGCTCAAAACTCAATATCTGACATTCGGCACCAGCCACTCGGCTAAATTCAGCTTTTTTAATATTATAAAAATCTGGAAGAGATTGTGAGTTGCCACTCAACATTGCAGGAAAAACCTCTTGCGTTACACTTTTCTCAACCTGTATGGTCTTGATCTCGGGGAGATAACATGAAACTTCATCGTTACGCCGAATATACTCTCTCGGTTTACCATCGAGAATTTCTAATTTCTCTATTTCACCTTGATGATCAACACCATGCGTAATTCGTGAAGTGCGAATTTGATTGGCTTGCTGATAAACAAAAGTACCCGAATAATTGAGTTTCTGCGCCGCTGACTGCACCTTACGCAAGGTGTTTTGTATATCCTGACTATCCGTATTTTGCGCTTGAATGAGCGGCGTAGCGCAATACGACATCACCATCAGAAAAAATAATTTAAATCGTTGCAACAACATAGTTAATTATTTCTCTGAGATTGCTGGCGTAGGTGAAACAGCATTGGCTCTCGTTACAAATTGGGTGCTATTCCCAATTGAAGGTGAGAACTTTTGATGCGCCATTAAATAACTATCGAGACGCGGATCTCTCAGCATGTCGATCTGCTCGCTGGGTTTGTACTGCACTTCAGGAATGTTGCCGTTGGATGCGAGCTGTATTCCATCCTGCTGCACTTTAATTGGCGATTCAGTTTTTGAGACAGCAATCCCGGAATTTGATTGTGTACCGAAAAGTGGAATAATTTGTGGTGCCATAAAAAAAGCGACTGACGCAGCTGCCGCCATGCTCGACATGGCCACATAGCGCGCCATACGTGGCTGAGTTATGCTAACAACATTGGTCGAACGTGATGATTCATGCAAGACATCAAATTTTGGAGCCAAAACGACAGGCTCTGCATCGAGCAACGTAGAAAATCTAGACGAAAAATCTGGGCTCATTGCCCCAGCGAGGTCATTCGAGCGCAACACATCACCTATTTGATGATAAATTTCCCATGTTTTTTTTCCATCATGGTTATCCGCGCCATTTAACCGGCTTAGCGCCGACTCCCATTGCGCATTAGATAACTCGCCGTCTACCATGGCAGAAATATTATCGAATTGAGTGTCGTTTGTTTTCATGATTTATTCCAAAATGGGCAGTACAAATTTCAAACAATATTCAACTAAAATAGTAACGAACATGATGTAGCTTTGTTGGTTACCATCGCTGATCAATACTTGTCCCAATTAAAGGGCGTAATTTTTCGGCGATTGCTTCACGCGCCCGAAAAATTCGACTTCTTACCGTTCCGATCGGACACGCCATCGCCTCAGCAATTTCGTCGTAACTCAAGCCCTCAATTTCGCGCAATGTAATTGCG
The DNA here is from genome assembly GCA_014376575.1 of Undibacterium sp. Next base: position 11,780 of record JACMRF010000092.1, on the reverse strand, counting down.
TTACGCAACTCTTCCGGCAGCGACGCCATGGCGGAGTTGACAGTTGCAGCAATCTGTTTTGTCGCAAGCATCGATTCCGGCGTGTTTATATCTCTTAGTCCATCCGCATCAACAAAAGTTTCAGCTTCTTCAATGTCAGCGTCAGTCGATGTTGGAGCACGACGCCCTTGCGTCACAAGATAATTTTTTGCCGTGTTAATACCGATCCGATATAGCCAGGTATAAAATGCTGATTCGCCACGGAAATTGACCATGGCACGATACGCCTTGATAAACGCCTCTTGAACGACATCTTCAGCTTCAGCCTGATCATGGACGAGCCTAGACACAAGCCGAAGTAATTTCCGTTGATATTTGGAAACCAAAAGCTCAAACGCCTTTTTATCACCACGCTGTACGCGCTCAACTATTAGTTGATCAATTTCGCGTTCTGTCGTCACTCATTCTTTCCTATTTTCAACTAGCACTATTGCAAGACACGCGAACTATTTGTTTGAGTATTGGCTCAGCTTAAAAGTTCCCTGAAGATATATCTGAATTTAAAACCGCTGCTGTCGATGTCCGCGTTGATATCCACTGCACAGCGACAGAAAGTCGTCTGAAGGTATCGGCATCGACACAATCAGGCAAAATAGTAAAAACGCGCACACGCTGATCGTCTGAACGCAAATGCAATAGTAATAATTGCGGCCAGAAGGTGCTTTTATCAATTAACTTAACATTGAAGGCCTCAACATTTGAGGTTTTTGAATTAACCAGTCTCAAGATGATATCGCCAGAATCGGAGATATCCAATTGAATTACTTGCTGCGCCCTGTAAAATCTTAGCGCGAAAAGAAAACTGACTACACCAAATACCAAAGTCAGCGCGAAAACCACCGTCAACTTAAATTCAAATTGATAAGTAATGTACGCAACGATGCCATTGCTGAAGGCGAGCATGAGCACAAGCATATAAATGAGCATTCGGGAAGGATGAACTATGGTAGAAACCGCAATTGTCATAAATACTTAAAAAAAAACACTTCATTCCCAAAGAAAATGAAGTGTCATTAGTTTGACCAAGGCACTGGTCAACTATTTAAACAATCAAATTTTACCGAAAATTAATGTACCGTTAGTGCCACCAAAACCAAAATTATTTTTCATCGCAAAATCAATTTTCATATTTCTTGCAGTATTAGCGCAATAATCCAGATCACATTCAGGATCCTGATTAAGGATATTAATGGTGGGAGGAGAAATTTGATTATGTAATGCAAGTACAGTCAAAACTGACTCAAGTCCGCCAGCCCCGCCTAATAAGTGACCTGTCATCGACTTAGTCGAACTCACTGTTATCTTGTAGGCATGGTCGGCAAAAGTCGCTTTAATCGCATCTGTTTCGTTCTTATCGCCCAATGACGTTGATGTGCCATGTGCGTTCAAATAATCAATTTGATCCGGATTGAGACCTGCATTTTTCAACGCATTAGCCATACTACGACGAGGGCCATCGATGGTAGGTGTCGTAATATGATAGGCGTCACCACTCATACCGAACCCCAAAACCTCAGCGTAGATTTTTGCGCCACGTGCTTTTGCATGTTCGTACTCTTCAAGCACCATGACGCCAGCGCCCTCGCCGAGAACAAAGCCATCTCTATCTTTATCCCAAGGTCGGGATGCTGTCGCCGGATCATCATTGCGAGTGGAAAGAGCACGAGCAGACGCAAAACCACCGAGACCCAATGGTGAAATTGTTGACTCCGCGCCACCTGCGATCATGACATCGGCATCGCCATACTCAATCATGCGCGCAGCAGATCCTATGCAATGCAAACCGGTAGAGCATGCTGTAACGATCGCCAAGTTTGGACCTTTCAACCCATACTTAATCGACAAGTTACCAGAAATCATATTGATGATGGAAGCAGGAACGAAAAAAGGCGTGATGCGACGTGGTCCACGCGCATTCAAAATATCCTTGGTCTCTTCAATTAGCGGTAAGCCACCAATCCCGGAGCCGACAATAACACCAATACGCTCTGCGTTTGCATCTGTGACTTCCAGACCGCTATCCTGAATTGCCTGTACCCCGGCAGCAATCCCAAAATGGATAAAAGTATCCATATTTCGGGCTTCTTTGGCAGGAATGTAATCCTCAATATTGAAGCCCTTCACTTCACCAGCAAAATGCGTGGTGAAAGGAGTTGCATCAAATTTCGTAATCGTTGCAATACCGGACTTGCCTGCCGTGATCGCTCCCCAAGTATCGGCGACATTATTGCCAACTGGGGTCACGCAACCAAGACCAGTGATCACTACACGACGTTTAAGCGTAAGGCTCAAGCGCTTCTCCTGGATTTAAAAACGATATTGCCTGAATTAGGCTTTGACGTGTGCTGTAGCGTAGTCGATCGCTTGTTTCACCGTAGTGATTTTCTCAGCTTGTTCGTCAGGAATTTCCATTTCGAACTCATCTTCGAGTGCCATCACGAGTTCTACTGTGTCGAGTGAGTCTGCACCAAGATCATCTACAAAGGATGATTCAATCTTGATGTCAGCATCAGCGACGCCCAGTTGCTCAGCGACGATTTTCCTAACGCGTTGTTCGATATCGGACATGTGTGTCTCCAGTGGTGGTTACAGAAAGTGCGCGCATTTTAGCAGGTTTGCGCGCGAAAAAAGCAAATTTGCAGTTCCCAAGATTATCTCCGCCTAATTTCGGCGATTATCAAGATAAAATGCAGTTAAAATAAATTAGCACAAATACATGCCGCCATTAACATGTAAAGTGGTTCCCGTAATATACCCTGCTTCTGGCGAGGCAAGGAAAACGGTAGCTGCAGCAATATCTTCTGGCCGACCTAATTTCGCCATAGGAATTTGTTGCAAGATTGCGGCTCGCTGGTCGTCTGTCAGCGCCTTAGTCATATCAGTATCAATAAAACCGGGTGCAACACAGTTGACAGTAATATTGCGACTTCCGATCTCTCTCGCCAATGCTCTGCTCATGCCGGCAACACCGGCCTTGGCTGCAGCATAATTCATTTGGCCAGGATTGCCTGAAGAGCCAACAACGGACGTAATATTAATAATACGGCCCTGCTTTGCTTTCATCATTCCACGCAACACTGCGCGAGAAAGTCGCGCGACCGCATTGAGATTTGTGGAGATGACATTATCCCAATCGTCCTCCTTCATACGCATCGCAAGCTGATCTTGTGTAATACCGGCATTATTGACAAGAATAGATAAGACAACAAATTCTTTTTGAATTTCATCCACCAAAGTACCGCAACGGGCAACATCATTGACGTCAAACACAACGCCCTTACCTGCGTTTGGACTGATTTCATTCAAATAGACAGAAATAGCTTCAGCGCCAGCTTCTGATGTGGCAGTGCCGATTACGCGAGCGCCAGCGCGCGCCAACCCTATCGCAATGGCCTTGCCAATGCCGCGGGACGCGCCAGTGACCAGCGCCACTTGATTTACTAATTGTTGTGTCATTTTTGTGTCACCAATCGTTTTATTTGAGAATTTCCATTATTTTTTCAAGTGAAGCCTGATCAAACATGGCATCACCAATCAAATCTGCGTTAATTCTTTTGGTCAAACCAGCCAATACTTTTCCGGGGCCGCATTCAATCACATGCGTGGCGCCACTGTAACCAATTTTCTGTATGGTTTCGACCCAGCGCACTGGACTTGCAGCCTGGCGCACCAACGCATCTTTGATTACAGCTATGTCATTAGCAATAGCAACGTCAACGTTATTGATCAAAGAAATCGTTGGAATAGAAAAATTTAGACCGTCCAAATAACCTCGCAGCTTAACCGAAGCCGGTTTTAATAAAGATGAATGAAATGGCGCGGACACTGGCAAGATCAAAGCACGCTTAGCACCTTTTGCTTTAGCGATCTCGCAAGCACGCTCAACTGCCGCCTTACTACCCGCAATCACGACTTGCGCTGGCGCATTGAAATTCACAGCTTCAACTACCTCATCGGGATAGCCTACCGACGCTTCAGTGCAAGTGTCGATAACATCTTCATCAGACAGACCCAAAATCGCCGCCATCCCACCCTGCCCGACCGGTACTGCGCTTTGCATTGCCTCCGCACGAAATCGCACCAACGGTACGGCATCCTTGAACGCAATCACGCCAGAGGCAACTAAAGCGGAGTATTCACCAAGACTATGGCCAGCTACAATCGCAGGAATAGCGCCGCCTGCAGCGACCCAGGCACGATAACAAGCTACCGCAGCAGTCAACATCACTGGCTGAGTATTCGTCGTTAGATCTAGCGATTCTTTCGGCCCTTCGGCGATTAATTTAGCAAGATCAAATTGCAAGGCATCAGATGCTTCAGCAATAGTCTGCTGCACTACATTATTTTCGGCAAAGCCATTCAGCATACCGATGGCTTGCGAGCCCTGACCTGGAAAAACGAAAGCAAATTGCGTCATATAAATTACATTTTCAATAATTTCAAATAATCAAACTACATCCGGATAATTGCGGCGCCCCATGTAAAGCCGCCGCCTACACCTTCCAGCATCACGGTCTGGCCTTTTTTAATACGCCCATCCCTGACCGCCACATCCAATGCCAATGGAATCGAGGCCGCAGATGTATTGCCATGTTGATCGACTGTCACGATCACTTTATCCATGGCCATGTCGAGCTTCTTCGCGGTACTTTGCATGATGCGAATATTGGCCTGATGCGGCACCAACCAGTCGATCTCTGACGCCTCTAGGCCGGCGATTTCCAAGACCTCGTTGGCGACCTTTTCGAGTACATTCACCGCCAATTTAAACACTGCTTTTCCATCCATATACAGGAAAGCACTTCCTGCAATGACACCTGCGTGCACGTTACCAGGCACGCACAGGACATTGGCGTAACTGCCATCAGCATGTAATTTAGTTGCCAGCACGCCCGGCTCAGTGGATTGAGACATCACGATCGCGCCAGCACCATCGCCAAACAGCACGCAGGTAGTTCTATCCTCAAAATTCAAGATGCGTGAGAACACTTCGGCACCAATGATCAATGCATTCTTGTGCGCACCAGACTTAATCATGCTGTCGGCCATCGCCATCGCATAAATAAAGCCACTGCACACCGCTTGCACGTCAACTGCGGCAGCACCATTGGTCATGCCCAATTTATGTTGGACTACGCAAGCAGTGCTCGGAAATCCACCTAAAAAGTCAGGCGTCGAAGTCGCCAGAATAATCAGGTCAATATCATTTGCATGCAAATCGGCAGCATCTAACGCTTGCTTGGCAGCTTCAACTGCCATGTCGCTTGAGCTTACAGATGGGTCAGCGTAATGCCGGGCAGAGATGCCGCTGCGAGAAAATATCCACTCGTCCGAAGTTTCAACACCTTTAGCTGCCAATTGCTCAGTCAAGTCTTGATTACTTACTCGCTTTGGAGGCAGGTAACTGCCTGTTCCTATAATTTTACTAAAGAAAGTCATGCTATTTTCTGTCTAGTATTCTGTGAAATTGTTTAGTTGGGTTCATTAGCTTCTGACGAAGTTACAGCGGGCATCAACTCTGCCATGGATGCTGAAATACGGGAAAGCACATCATTTTTTGCCGCATCGAATGCGCGCTGAATCGCCCATTCGTAGCTGTATTTATCGGCACTACCGTGGCTTTTGAAGACCAAACCACGCAAACCAAGCAAGCTGCCGCCATTATAATTCGAAGGATTCATGGTGCGTGAAATCGATTTAAGTGCGCCGCGCGCAATCACTGCACCTAGCATATTTAAAAAGCCACTCTTAAATGCGTGAGTTAAGGTGGATTTAACGAAGCGCCCCATTCCCTCCGCTGCTTTTAGCGTCACATTGCCGACAAAACCATCGCAGACGACGATATCGGTCGTTCCTTCAAAAATATCATTACCCTCTACATTGCCGTAAAAGTTGAGCAAGCCCCGTTCATGATCGGCACGTAATAATTGCGCTGTCTTTTTGACGACATCATTCCCCTTAATATCTTCTTCTCCAACATTCAGCAAGCCTATGCTCGGCTTTGCTTTGCCTTCCAATGCCGCAACCAAAGCAGAACCCATAATGGCAAACTGATGCAAATGCAGCGGCTCACAATCGACATTAGCGCCGAGATCAAGCATATAGGTAGGGAGGTTTTTTTGATTAGGCAAAATACTGCAAATTGCTGGTCTGTCGACTCCTGGCATAGTTTTTAGGACATAGCGCGACACTGCCATCAGTGCGCCGGTATTTCCCGCCGAGACGCACGCTTGCGCGAGACCGTCTTTCACTTGAGTGACGGCTATCCGCATTGAAGAATCTTTTTTTCTGCGCAAAGCCACTTCGATGGGATCGTCCATCTCGACTACTTCGGTCGCATTAACTATCGATATCCTAGGGTGATGAAGCGCTCCGATTTTGCTTAATTCGGCTCTAATAATCGCTTCCTGTCCAACCAAAAGGAATTCGACATCCGGCTCGCGGTTGGCGAATGAAAATGCTGCCGCTACGGTAACCGTAGGGCCATGATCTCCGCCCATACAGTCAATTGATATTTTTATGGTCATGTAGTGAGACTAAACTTCATCTTGAAACAGCTATGTTAACAAGATTGATGCACTCAAATCGAACAATTTCAATTTCAGACATCAAATAATATGATGGCGACAATGAATTTTCTGATTTTGCGCTGGTGAAAATACCAATAAATACAAAAATCCTAGATAAAAAAAAGCGGCGTCAAGTGCAAGACTCGTTACGCCGCTTCATCGCTAAGAAAAAATATTAATCGTTCTTAGTTTTCAATACTTTACGCCCACGGTAAAAGCCATTTGGGCTAATGTGGTGGCGCATATGCGTTTCGCCAGTTGTTGGCTCAATACCTAATTGCGGAGCAACCAGGAAATCGTGTGAACGGTGCATACCACGCTTGGATGGTGATTTTTTGTTTTGCTGAACGGCCATGATAACTCCTAATACTTCAAAAAATGTTTCTAAAATTTAACACACCTGAATGAACAAAAATGTTATTCAAGAATCCCTAACAATACTTCGACCTGAGTGTCTTTTCAGAATAATGCCACTAGGTACGCCCATTTATCTTCTTCAGCACAGCGAATGGAGACACCTTGTTACTCACTTCTGCTTCAATCGCTGCCACTGTTGAGACCGATGAATCAAATACTACATCAGGGCATACTGCATGCTTGGGCGATTGGGGTATTGCCAGCAACACTTCATCCTCGATCAAATCCATGATGTTGAATGTTTTGCTGCCTACTACTACATCAATCTCGTCGTCATCGATCAACGCCTCTATTTCATCGGCATTTTCTTCGTTTTTGGCGAGAATTAATTCTGAATCCGAGTCAACTTCAAAAGCAAAGATAGTCAAGCATCGCTGACACATCAATTGCACGTTACCATTTACCGTCAATACCAAACGAGGATAACCGAGTCGACTAATGCCGCCTTCAAGCGACCAACTCAAACTACCATCATTGTTTGCACATTCGTTGGATAAACGCTGCAAATCCGCGATTAAAACATTACCTTCGCGCCGCTCCTGGAGCTGGCAAAACGAAAAAGCGTCAATCACTAATGCTTGCATAGGATATTTGAACCCAGAAAACCTGCGATAATAACAGGGTTGCTACTTATTAGTCAAAGGCTTGCAGCAAAAATTCATTTCAATTTGCGTTTATTTGCAAAAAACACCACGAACAAATGCCATACACCCAACAATTACCCCATCTTATTTTGGCATCCGGATCTGCCTATCGCCGCGAATTACTCTCACGATTGCATTTGCCATTTGAAGCCATCGCTCCGGATATCGATGAAAGCGCGCTCCCGCATGAATCCCCCGAGCAAACAGCATTGCGCCTGGCGCAGCAAAAAGCACACGCGATTGCACAAAAATATCCAGAGTCCATCATTATAGGTTCCGATCAGGTCGCCACGCTAGAGGGAGAGCAGATTGGCAAGCCTGGTACGCATGACGCCGCATTGAAACAATTGCAAAAAATGCGTGGCAAAGAAGTTATATTTCACACTGCGCTTTGTCTGCTGGACAACCGAAAAGTGCAAAGCGGGCACACCGTTCAGTTGAAAAATATACAAACCCTAGTTCGCTTTCGTGATTTAAGCGATGCCGAATTGGACGCCTATTTACAAATCGAGCAACCTTACGACTGCGCAGGCAGTGCCAAAAATGAAGGTTTAGGCATCGTCATTATCGAAAAAATAGTGAGTGAAGATCCCACCGCGCTGACTGGACTTCCGCTGATCACACTCACCAGCATGTTGCGCAATATAGGCGTTACTTTTTTCAAATAATGAGGGAGTATATGTATTTTCTATAAAATACGCCCACCAACATTGCGCTACGAAGCGATATTACTCAATACTCACTACCAGTATCTACAAAACATATGGCCGGCATACTCTATCTCATTCCCAATACGCTTGGGCAAACCGAAGCGCAACAAGACCAGCTGTTGGCGCAAATCATCCCCGATACTGTACAAAAAATGACGGCGCAATTAAGTCATTTTGTCGCTGAAAATGCCAAGACGACTCGTGCTTATTTAAAGATGCTCAATCAAAGTCACCCGCTGGCAAAACCGATGCAGGAACTACAAATTGCGGAATTAAATGTCAACACACCAGTGCAAGCGCTAGAAGCGCTGTTGGCGCCACTGATTCAGGGGCATGACGTAGGGTTAATCTCTGAAGCCGGCGTCCCAGCCGTGGCCGATCCAGGCGCCAATCTGGTGCGACTGGCGCATCAGCGCAATATTTGCGTCAGGCCCTTGGTTGGCCCTTCCTCTTTATTATTAGCGTTGATGGCAAGCGGTTTGAACGGTCAAAGCTTTGCTTTTCACGGCTACCTACCTATCGATGCCGCCTTGCGCGTCAAGCGGATTAAAGAATTGGAAGAGCGCTCACGCAAAGAACAACAAACTCAATTATTGATCGAGACGCCTTATCGTAACGCGGCCATGCTGGAAGCGCTTGCAAGTAGCTGTTTGCCACATACTTTAATTTGCGTCGCGACCGATCTCACATTGGACTCTGAACGCATTACAACGCTGAGTGCTATCGAATGGAAAAAGCGCTTACACGTCAATCAGGCGCCAGACTTCCACAAAAAACCGACGGTATTTTTATTCCTGGCAAATCAATAAAAAGAACGGTCGGTTTAAAATTTTTGATTTAAGCTAAGATGCGGTCTTGCGTTTAATTGAGGAGTAACCAAAATGCTGAATTTTGATTTTTACAATCCAACTCAAATTCTTTTTGGCAAAGGTCGGATTGCCGACCTCAACAAAGTTGTACCTAGCGATGCCAAGGTTTTGCTCATGTATGGCGGCGGCAGCATCAAAAAGAATGGCGTATTTGACGAAGTCATCGCAGCCTTAGGTGAACGCGAAGTTAGCGAATTTAGCGGCATCGAACCCAACCCCACTTATGAAACATTGTTAGTCGCCATCGATTTAGTTAAAGCCAAGAAAATCGATTTCCTACTAGCCGTTGGCGGCGGCTCCGTCATCGACAGCGCAAAATTTGTAGCGGCGGCGGCGCTTTTTGAAGGTAATGAACCATGGGCTATCCTGGAAAAACGCGGCGCTAATATCAGCAAAGCGCTCCCCTTCGGCGCCATATTAACCTTGCCCGCAACAGGATCCGAAATGAATAGCGGCTCCGTCGTCACGCGGCGGTCCATTAACGCCAAGATGGCGTTTAATAACCGCCATTGCTTTCCCAAATTTTCAATACTTGATCCAAGCACCACTTTTACGCTCCCGGTAAGACAAATCGGCAACGGCGCGGTCGATGCGTTCATCCACGTGATGGAGCAATATCTAACCTATCCGGTCAACTCACCGGTGCAAGACAGATTTGCTGAAGGCATCTTAAAGACCATCATAGAAGAAGGCCCTAAAGCACTCGCCAATCCAGAAGACTATGACGTGCGCGCCAATCTCATGTGGTGCGCCACCATGGCCTTGAACGGCGTCATTTCTACTGGCGTGCCACAGGATTGGGCGACGCACATGATAGGCCACGAGGTGACCGCCTTGCACGGTCTTGATCATGCTCAGACGCTTGCTATCATCCTGCCAAGCATGCTAAGAATCCGCAAGGAAGGCAAGCGCGAAAAACTGCTGCAATATGCAGAACGAGTATGGGATCTGCGAGATGGCGATGAAAATACCCGCATCGACGCGGCGATTAGACGGACACAAGAATTTTTCGAACAAATGGGCGTCAAAACGCGTTTGAGCGACTATGCACTCAATGTCGATTGCATCGCGCCTATTTTGGCGGCATTAGAAAGCCACCGCATGGTCAATTTAGGTGAAAAACGCGATGTGACGCTAGAGATCAGCCGTCAAGTTCTGGAGTTGAGTCTGTAAAAATACAAAAACGTCCAAGTACAGGCGATGTATTTGGACGTTTCATTAAAATGAAAACTGTTAAATTTACTTCTTCACAGTTCTTTCAATATGGCAATTGTCGCTCAAAAATCGCAAAGCACCACTAAAGCTAGTATCCCAATCGTCCAGCAAATAGGCATCGGCGTCTTCCAGAAAGGCGTTCCAGTCTTCCAATAAGCCTTCTTGCTTTTCATGCGGTGCACACGTCTGTATCCATGCCGTTGCCAATTCAGATTCAAAGCCTTGCGCGCGGATTTTCTTGACTAAAGTCTTGGCGGTTTTTTCGGTCAGACTGGTCTTAGGTGCGACGCCGACAGCGATGCACAAAAACATCGTCAATAATGAGTCAATATCTGTCTTGCCCTTGGTCAGCTTGGTCCACTCCTTGGAGACCAACGCGTCGTAATCCGAAGTATCTTCCACCTCATGATCACGGATAAAGTAACGCTCTTTCAGCTCATACACCAACTTATCGAGCGAGGCGGACATGTCCTTTATTTTTGGCAAATCTTGCGTGATGATTTCTTGCTGTACACGTTCAGCAATGGCGCGATATTTCTCAGGAATGTCCATAGGAACGATGCCTGTCTTTGCCTTGCCGCGCCCGACAATCTTGATCGGCTTGGCGCGAATAGATTCAAGCAAAGTCGCAAACTCGATTTGATTCGAAAAAGTAATCTCTTGCCGACCAACGAGTTGCGCCAGCATCGCCGATCTGATCACCGATACCGCCTCGACATCATCGTCTTCAAGCAAAGCGCGCGACAACCCCAAACTGCTTCCGAACCAAAAACCGGCCTCAATTTCCAGCGCATTGGTCTGGCGTTGCTCCAGCGCCTTGCGATAATCAGAGGGCTTTTCTTTCAGTGACCAAAATTCAAGAAAATCTTCGACGCGACCTTTTTCCTCGCGACCAAGCAAAGCATATTCCGGCATGGAGAACAAGGCCTTGATCAAGCCAGATCCGCCTCTCGACAGCGTCAAAAAGGTATTATCACGAATGAACTTTGCTGCGGCCTCCAGATCACCCTGCGATGTCTGGACCAAAAACAAACTGGCCAGATTGACGATACGCTTACGCGCCGCCTCAATCTCTGGCCTCAGATACTTGCTGCCAAAAGCATCGGCAATTTGCACCACGCCCTTGGGCGCTTCTAGATTAATCGCGGCCAGTTTGGCGTTATCGATGATGCCTTGCTTGACGCCATAGCGCAGCACCGTTTCGAAAAACGGTCGATCATCAATTAAGGCGATATCAAATTGTTTGTCGGACATAAGTTTCAATAATAAACAAAAACGGGCAAAAATCAGGCTTCAGCTTGCTCTACAAGGCCGACT
>JACMRF010000091.1 GCA_014376575.1 Undibacterium sp. | reverse complement strand
TAGGGTTGTTGGCAATACCAGTGATTGCTTTTTCTGCAGCGACAGGCAAATGTAAATAGTGCCGGAAATAAGCTCACTGCAGTATTGACGCAATCAAAATGATGCGCCAGCGCCACCCAGAAACAGAACTACTTCCGCATTGCCCTCCCATCCATTATTTGATAGCGATGCAGGCACGATCTACCCTGTTCCTTAAAGTGCGATCGCGCACAGACCAAGCGAAGAGAGACACCTAACATCAGGCATGGGTTGTATCGTTTTCATGATCAATAAAAACGATACAACTCATTTACCTGGAGAATTAGCAATGCGTAATAAACTCATTTTACTGTGGATGTTCATCTGTTCTGCAGCGCCGGGATGGGCGCAAGTGGGCGTACGTATCGGCTTACCCAGCATCGAAATAGGCATTAATTTACCGCTCTACCCGGAGCTGATGCCAGTGCCCGGCTACCCGGTGTATTACGCACCACAACTCAATTCAAACTATTTTTTCTATGATGGCATGTACTGGGTTTTCCAAGACAACAACTGGTATGCCAGCACCTGGTACAACGGTCCATGGAGAATTGTGGACCAAGAAGTGGTACCGGTATTTGTACTCAGAATTCCCGTGCGCTATTATCGCCAGTCGCCAGTTTATTTTCGTGGCTGGAGCCCAGACGCTGCACCACATTGGGGCGAGCACTGGGGCAATGATTGGCAGCAACGACACCAAGGATGGGATAAATGGAATCGCAGTACGCCCGCTGTACGCCCACCGCTTCCGGTTTATCAGCGCAACTACACTGGTGATCGCTATCCGCAATTGAGGGAGCAACAGATATTGCAAAATAAAAATTACCGCTACCAGCCACATGACCCGCTGGTACGTCAACAAGTACAGGAACTACGCAAACACGTCACATCAATGCCGACGCCGATTAAACCGATGCCGGATCAGCCACGGCAGCAAGTAAGTCCGCAAGTAAGTCCACAAGTAAGTCCGCAAGTAAGTCCGCAAGAGAAAAATACTGGCGTACGTGATGTGCGGGAGAATCATAGAGCTAATCCGACCCAACCTGCCCAACCACAAGCACAACCACAACGCGAGCAGGTACAAGAACAGAATAAGCGTCAGCAAACAATGCAAGTACAGCGCCCTGAAAATTCACAACAAAATCAAGCCGCGCCACAAGAATCAAATCGTGCGCAGATGCCAGAGCGCCAGCAAGAACGTGAACGACCTAGTGAACGTGTAAAAGAGCGTGGTAACGATCAGGGCAATGAGAGAAATAACAACAGAGATGACGAACGCGGAACAGATCGTAAGAAATAAATGCAAGTAATGGCACATCAACAAGCAATGTTCATGCGGCTTTTCAAGTCATATTGACTGAAGACCCGTATGAATAGTGCGCTCTTCCCTAGGCTTGTCGCGGATCGCTCTCTATTTTCAGCACAAGCTTCGTGCTTCGCTTTTACTACATCTCCACTATATCTATGTCTTTATGGTTAATCATTTGCGGCTCGTCGCTCCCGAACCAGACGCCATGCGTCAGAAGCCAGGAGTCAACAGCAACGCGCGCGCATTAACATCTACACCGCCCAGTAGCGCTTTTATGCTGGTACAAGGCAGTAACTCCGCATGCAAAAAATCATTCATCATGGGGTGTCACAGCACAACGCTGCTACTGGCGCTAACATCCGCTTTCAGATGGCGACCATGCCCTAAAGTTTACGCCAAGACCGCTGCCATTGCTGTTGCTTCTACATTACTGGTGTTTAAGCCAGCGACGCACATACGACCGGAGCGCACCAGATAGACGCCAAACTCTTCTTTCAAGCGATCGCATTGATCGGCTGTCAAACCGGTGTAGCTGAACATGCCGCGCTGAGTCAGGAAGTAACTGAAATCGCGCCCTGGCAATTTGGCGCTCAAGACGTCATGTAATTTACGCCGCATCAACTGAATACGATCGCGCATGGCCACCACTTCGGCTTCCCACATCGGGTGCAATTGCGGATCAGTCAACACGCGTGCCACGATCTGGCCGCCATGTAAAGGCGGGTTAGAGTAATTACGCCGCACATTGGCCTTCATCTGCCCCAGCACATTGACTGCCTGCGCCGCATCCGGGCAAACCACGCTCAAGGCACCGCAACGCTCGCCGTACAGGCTCATGCTCTTGGAAAAAGAATTCGCCACAAAGAAGCTCAAGCCGGCATCCGCCAGCAAGCGGATCGCGAACGCATCTTCTTCGATACCATCGCCATAACCTTGGTAGGCGATATCGAGGAAAGGCAGCAGCTCGCGCTCTTGCAAGACCGGGATCAAAGCCTGCCACTGCGCGTGCGTCAGATCAACTCCAGTGGGGTTGTGGCAGCAGGCGTGCAATAAGACGACACTTTTTTTCTCTGCCTGCTGCAAAGCCGCTAACATGGCATCAAACCGTAAGCCGCCAGTGGCTGCGTCGTAATACGGATAGGTTTGTACCTTCAAACCAGAACCTTCAAAGACAGCGCGATGATTGTCCCAGCTTGGATCGCTAATGAGCATGGTACTTTCAGGGAAATAGCGCTTGATAAAATCGCCACCAACTTTCAGTCCGCCGCTAGAACCGACTGTTTGTATCGTCACGATACGGCCAGCCTTGACTGCCGCATGGTCGGCACCGAACAATAGGTGCTGAACCGCAGTACGAAAATTGGCCGCGCCTTCCATCGGCAGGTAAGGACGTGCGCCCGCCTCCGCCACCACCTTTAACTCCGCTGCGCGCACCGATGGCAGCATAGGGATCTTGCCATTGTCATCAAAATAAATCCCGATAGACAGATTGATCTTATTGGTACGCGGATCTTTGCCAAAAGCCTCGTTCAAAGAAAGAATAGGATCGCCGGCATAGGCTTCGACATGCTGAAACATGGTGAGAACTCCAGAAAAAACGGTTGATGATGAAAACTTGGAATGCATATCAGGAGTAGCGCGACTTTTAAGGACGACCTACCTACCCGGCAACAAGCCGTCATTTTGCCATATCAAGCAAGTTAAACCCAGATTTTCCATGAGGCGCAACTGCGGTGCTATTGGCATGCTGTCGGCGTATTTTCGGTCCTTTTTTCTGCTCCTCGTGGACAATAGCTCGCTATTGACGCCTGATTCGCAGCAAAATTGCCTCGAAAAGTGCATCCATCATCACTGCCAATCCTAATGGAAATTCTAGGTTAAAGCCGATTAGAAAGCCTAAACACCCGGCGAGCAATAGGAGATTGATTGTTGAAATTTAAAAATAAACAAACCTACTACGCCATCTACATGGGCAATGCGGCAGCAAATGGTCTGAAGAACCACGTAGGTATTGCGTGTTGAATTTATTTAAAAGCAGCGGTAGTCATGTTAACTCAACAAATACTGGCAATCGATGAGTGCCGTCTTTGCTAATCTACAATCTACTTTTTTGAGTAATTTTCATCTGTACGTAAAGAGTTAAAACTAAAAAATAGTAACTATTCACCCCTTATCTGACGATACAAAACCGCTCGTTGTCGTCATGCGAGATTTGCCCCATCGGCACTAAGCTCAATGGTCAAGCCGAAAATAAAAATGAGAGACATTGTCCACGAAAGGCAAGAAAGCCACGAACTACAAAGCAAAAAATAGCAGATTTATATATTTTTCGTGCTTGTTTTTTTCGTGCTTTTCGTGCGTTTCGTGGACAAAAAAATGATCGTTTCATCGGGAGCTGAATAGCAACGAAAAATATCAATAAAAAAAATCCCGAATCAACATTCGGGATTTTTATATTTACAGACTACTCAACTTCCACTATTTCTTGCGAAGCTGTCGGGGGAACTGCATCCCCTTCATAAAAATCTAATTTAACCTGGTCTTTTTCATCCAGATCCACGACAACACGACCGCCAGTAACGAGCTTTCCAAATAAAAGTTCGTCCGCTAGTGCCTTGCGTATCATGTCCTGAATCAGCCTTGCCATGGGTCTTGCGCCCATCATCGGATCGAAGCCTTTTTTACCCAGGAACTTACGCAGATTATCAGTAAAAGTTGCCTCTACCTT
Organism: Undibacterium sp.; assembly: GCA_014376575.1. The sequence goes on along the minus strand of JACMRF010000091.1, from coordinate 17,769 downwards.
TTTCTCATGCAACTGCTCTTCAAGCTGCATCAGGAACTTATCGACCACGCGTAAAATAATTTCTTCATCAAGAGCGCGGAAACTAATGATCGCGTCCAGACGATTTCTAAACTCAGGCGTGAACATACGTTTAATGTCGATCATCTCATCGCCGGCTTCTTTACTATTACTAAAGCCTATCGAACGCTTCTGCAAGCTTTCAGCACCGGCGTTGGTCGTCATGATGATGATGACATTACGAAAATCAGCTTTGCGCCCGTTGTTGTCGGTCAACGTACCATGATCCATGACTTGCAACAGAATATTGAAAACGTCAGGATGCGCTTTTTCGATCTCATCGAGCAGCAAGACGGCATGCGGCTTTTTGGTGATGGCTTCAGTCAACAAACCACCCTGATCAAAACCAACATAGCCCGGAGGTGCACCGATCAACCGGCTGACTGCATGACGTTCCATGTATTCAGACATATCAAACCGTATCAGCTCAATACCAAGCGTGAACGCTAATTGCTTAGCAACCTCAGTTTTACCAACACCGGTTGGTCCTGAAAAAAGGAAAGAACCTATCGGTTTGTCCGTTTTGCCCAGACCTGCTCTCGCCATTTTGATGGAGGATGCCAGTGCTTCAATCGCTGGTTCTTGGCCAAACACGACATTTTTCAAATCGCGCTCTATCGTCTGCAGTTTAGTACGATCATCCTGATTCACTGTTTGCGGCGGAATACGGGCAATCTTTGCGATGATGTCTTCTATGTCTGCTTTACCTATCGTTTTCTTTTGCTTCGATTTTGGCAAGACTCGTTGTGCTGCGCCCGCTTCATCGATTACATCAATTGCCTTATCTGGCAAATGACGATCATTGATAAAACGCGCAGATAATTCAGCCGCTGTCGTTAATGCGGAGGCGGAATATTTGACATTATGGTGCTCTTCAAACTTGGATTTAAGTCCACGTAAAATTTGTACCGTCTGCTCTATGGTGGGCTCATTCACGTCAATTTTCTGGAATCGACGTGCCAAGGCGTGGTCTTTTTCAAACACGCCACGGTATTCCGTGTAAGTGGTCGCACCAATGCATTTGAGCTGACCATTCGACAGTGCTGGCTTTAATAGATTCGACGCATCAAGCGTTCCGCCTGATGCTGATCCTGCGCCGATGATGGTGTGGATCTCATCAATAAACAAGATACCTTCAGGCATATCTTTCAATTGTTTTAAAACACCTTTGAGCCTTAACTCAAAATCACCGCGATATTTTGTTCCAGCAAGCAGAGCGCCCATATCTAATGAATAGACAACTGCGTTCTGCAAAATTTCAGGCACATCTTTTTGAGTAATACGCCAAGCAAGACCTTCAGCAATCGCTGTTTTTCCGACGCCAGCCTCACCGACCAACAACGGATTATTTTTACGGCGACGACAGAGAATCTGAATGACTCGTTCAACCTCACTATCGCGACCAATCAAAGGATCAATCTTGCCTTCAGCAGCTGCCTTGTTCAAATTTTGAGTAAATTGATCAAGCGGACTTTCTTTTGATTGGCTTTCCGCTTGAGGGTCCTCAGCACCTTCAGGCGACTTCATCGGCTCGCTAAGATTATCTTTGCGCACGCCATGAGAAATAAAATTAACAACATCCAAACGAGTTACGCCCTGTTGATGCAGGTAGTAGACAGCATGTGAATCTTTCTCACCAAAAATTGCCACGAGAACGTTCGCTCCAGTAACTTCTTTCTTACCATTTGACGCAGATTGCACATGCATGATTGCACGTTGAATAACGCGTTGAAATCCTAGCGTGGGCTGAGTATCCACCTCGCCGGTACCAGGCACCGTAGGCGTATTGTCGGTAATAAAATTACCTAAAGTTTTGCGCAAATCTTCAATATTAACCGCGCACGCACGCATTACCTCAGCCGCCGACGGATTATCCAGCAGCGCCAGTAAAAGATGCTCTACTGTGATGAACTCATAACGTGCCTGTCTTGCTTCAACAAAGGCCATATGCAAACTAACTTCTAATTCTTGCGCAATCATACTTCCTCCATCACACATTGCAGGGGGTGTCCTGCTTTACGGGCATGCGTCGAAACGAGCTCCACTTTGGTCAAGGCAACATCCTTGGAATACACACCACAGACACCTCTTCCGTCTCTGTGAACCTTGAGCATGATTTGCATGGCGGTTTCCCTATCCTTATTAAAATATTCCTGAATGATGGCAACGACGAATTCCATTGGCGTGTAATCATCATTGAGAAGCGTCACTTGGTACATGGAGGGCGCCTTTAACTTTTGCGCCTTTTTCTCCACTACCGTACCGTTTTCTTGCTTGTTTCCCATACGTCTATTCTAGTACGTTGATCCAATTGAGAGGCGATAATTAAGAGAATAAAACAACCTTAAATCGTACGATTATAAAATATTACGCGCTTTCTAGACTTTCCGCAGATGGTGACTAAATCCAACACATCAAGTCTTATCATTAAGTAAAAATACAACAATGATACAAGTACAAGAAAATTTTCTTGACTTTAGTTTTTTTTCCGCCAAGAATGACATTTATTGAGATGGATAAGTAATTAACTATGTCAATATGAAGTGAGCAGGTTTTGGGAAGAGGTAGCGTTGCGCTAGGTTTCTTGCTTTTACGGCTCGTGTGATTAGTTTATATTTGAAAGATGCATTATGGCAACAGGTACCGTAAAGTGGTTCAATGACTCCAAAGGCTTTGGCTTTATTACTCCGGATGATGGCGGCGAGGATTTATTCGCTCACTTCTCAGCAATCCAGATGAACGGCTTCAAGACCCTCAAAGAAGGTCAAAAAGTTCAGTTCGAAGTCACGCAAGGCCCTAAGGGCAAGCAAGCTTCCAACATTCAAAATCCTTAATCTTAGGATCAGGTTTTGTTCTAAAAAGCCCCGCTGTTGCGGGGCTTTTTTTATCATAGAGATCAAAAGTAGTATTTTGCATAAAGCTATCTTCAAAACACAAAAAGCCGGCTGTGACGCCGGCTTTTTGTGTTTTGAAGGACAATACATTCTTCAAATCGTTTTTACATATTTTCTATCATTACATCGCCAAATCCAGAGCAAGAAACTTGGGTAGCACCCTCCATCAAGCGCGCGAAATCGTATGTCACTTTTTTCACTGCAATTGCTTTTTCAGTAGAAGAGATCAGCAAATCAGCCGCTTCTAACCATCCCATGTGACGCAACATCATTTCTGCTGATAAGATCAGTGAGCCTGGATTCACGTAATCTTTACCTGCATATTTCGGCGCTGTTCCGTGAGTCGCCTCAAACATTGCAATGGAATCGGAAAGATTTGCACCTGGCGCAATTCCAATGCCGCCCACTTGAGCCGCTAACGCATCGGAAATATAATCCCCATTCAGGTTCAACGTTGCGATAACGCTATATTCAGCTGGACGCAACAAGATCTGTTGCAAGAAAGCGTCAGCGATCGAATCCTTAACAACAATGTCTTTACCCGTCTTAGGATTTTTGAATTTGCACCATGGACCACCGTCTATCAACTCAGCACCGAATTCTTTTTGAGCTAAAGCATATGCCCAATCACGGAAGCCGCCTTCGGTGTACTTCATGATGTTACCTTTATGAACAATAGTCACGGAAGGCTTATCGTTATCAATTGCGTACTGAATTGCTTTACGCACCAAACGTTCCGTACCTTCACTTGACACAGGTTTAATACCAATGCCAGAAGTCTCAGGAAAACGAATTTTTGTAACGCCTAGTTCTGTTTTCAAAAATTCGATCAGTTTCTTCACCTGCTCAGAACCTTGGGCGAACTCGATACCAGCATAGATGTCCTCGGAATTCTCGCGAAAGATCACCATATCGGTTTTATGTGGCTCGCGAACTGGCGAAGGCACGCCTTTAAAATAGCGCACGGGGCGCAGGCAAACATATAAGTCTAACTCTTGACGTAAAGCCACATTCAATGAGCGAATGCCGCCGCCAACTGGCGTCGTCAATGGACCTTTGATAGACACAACATAGTCTTTCAAAACACGCAAAGTTTCTTCAGGCAACCAAACATCTGGGCCATAGACTTTAGTCGATTTCTCACCTGCATAGATTTCCATCCAACTAATTTTACGCTTGCCACTGTATGCTTTGGCCACCGCTGCATCAACAACCTTTATCATTACAGGGCTAATATCGACGCCAATACCATCACCCTCGATATAAGGAATGACCGGATTATCTGGAACATTCAGTGAGTAATCAGAGTTGACGGTAATTTTTTTACCTTCAGCGGGAACTTTAATATGTTGATACATCGTTTTCTCCGTAGATTCGTGCTGTCAAGCGGGTTGCGCTCTTCTTATAACATGTCTTGCCTGTGCCATTTTAGAATAAACTCTTATATAAGACAGAAGACTACCATTTCGCATTATGCACTAGTATTTTACTAGATGTCATAAATTTGCGACACTAGCATCTCTTGCAATCGTAACGACATTTACCAATGAAATTGATTCTACTCAACAAACCATACAATGTACTGTGTCAATTCTCGACACACATTAGTCGTCCTACACTGGCAAATTATGTCACTATCCCTGGCGTGTATCCAGCGGGGAGACTTGATGCCGATAGTGAGGGGCTATTGTTACTTACCGATAACGGACAGTTACAGCATCGCATCAGCCATCCTGATCATAAGCAAACAAAAACATATCTTGTCCAGGTAGAAGGATATCCAACTCAAGAACAACTCAACAAGTTATCGCAACCATTAAACCTTGGCGACTTCACCACCCTGGCGTGTATCGTCAAACATATTCAAGCACCAGATTGGATATGGTCAAGAAATCCGCCAATACGGCAGCGAGAAGAAATCCCAACGAGTTGGCTATGCATTATTCTCGCCGAAGGGAAAAATCGACAAGTAAGACGCATGACTGCGGCTGTAGGCTTACCAACACTCAGACTTGTGCGAAGCGCCATTAGTAATTTCTCACTAGCTTCACACCCCCTTTTACCCGGAGAATGGATGGAAGTAAGCCTGTAACCTGTTCTCTCATATTGAAAATATAAATCAAAATTTATGGGGAACTCATTATGCGACTCGGTTATCTAAAAACTTAACACCCGTAGTACACTGCGTAAAGAACGATAAACCCACAACAGTATCAACTTACTGACTCAATAATCGCCATGCAAAATATTTACGTTCGCACTGTGTCCCTAGCATTTATTTTATTAACAGAGTCATTGGTGGCCAATGCACAAACAAAACTACCGATCAAACCCTTATCGATCGGCATTTATGCAATTCAAGCAGAAGTAGCCGCGACAGACGCTGCGCGCCAGCAGGGCTTAATGATGCGCCCAAAAATGGGAGCCAGCGAAGGTATGGTGTTTGACTTTCAAGCACCCGCTGGCGTTTGCATGTGGATGAAAAACACGTTAATTCCGCTCTCGGTTGCTTTCATTGATAGCGAAGGAATTATCGTTAATATTGAAGATATGCAACCAGAAACAACCGATTCACACTGCGCAAAAAAAGTAGTTCGCTATGCACTAGAAATGAATCAAGGATGGTTCAAACAAAAAAGTATCAAGCCAGGCATTAAGATTGAAGGCTTACCGTTAAGATAATTTATCTCTTTTAGCTCTCAATAACAAAAAAATCTGTCGAAAAAAAACCGCAATCAAAAATTGCGGTTTCTTTTAAACTTCGCGAGTACCGAAGTGGCACCCGAGAAAAATCAACTATTAAGCCAATGCTTTCAAAGCAGATGCCAAACGACTCTTATGACGTGCTGCTTTGTTTTTGTGGATAATTTTTTTATCTGCGATACGATCAATCGTTGAAACAGAATTTTGGTAGATTACTGCAGCAGCTGCTTTATCACCGGCTTCGATTGCTTTACGAACAGCTTTAATTGCTGTGCGCAGAGTTGAACGCTGGCTAGAGTTGTGTGCATTTTGTTTAACTGCTTGACGAGCACGTTTGCGTGCTTGTGCGGTATTTGCCATGAGATTTCCTAAACGTGGTCGAAGCGACGGGTTTAATCACAAGATTCCCACGCCGCGCAATTTTTTTACAGCTTCGTAGTATAGCTGCTTTTTTTTACATTAGCAAGCCACCTAGGACTTCCGCAATAAGTTGCCAAATATTTAAAGGCTCGCACCCCTTTCAGCCATCAGGCGCAGATTAATTCGGCATTTTCTTTCGTTCATTACCAAAACAAAAAATAAGCCTTCGCCTTTACAATACAGCTATTACCGGAGATATTCATGCAATGTTTACCTTTGACACTTCAAGGCCAATTCGCCCAACTGGAGCCTTTAAAACAAGATAACCTGCTCGATATTCAGGCTGCGGCAGCTGATGGAGAGTTGTGGAAATTGTTTTTCACTTCTGTACCAACTCATGAGCAGACCCAGCAATGGCTGGGCCTCGCGCTAGAGTTGCAAGATCAGCAGAAAGCCATTCCCTTCGTTGTAAGAAACAAAAATAATGGAAAAATAGTAGGGGCAACGCGTTACTGTAATATTGACCATCACAATAAACGCCTGGAGATTGGTCATACTTGGTACGCTCAAAGCGCGCAGCGATCGGCCATCAATACAGAATGCAAACTACTTCTGTTGACGCACGCATTTGAGGTTTTTAACTGCAACGCGGTAGAATTTCGCACTGACTGGTTTAATCGCACATCACAAGCGGCGATCGAGCGTCTTGGTGCCAAGCGCGATGGTGTCTTGCGCAACCACATGATCCTGCCAGACGGGCGCGTACGCGATACCGTTGTTTATAGCATCCTTCATCATGAATGGCTGGGCGTCAAAAAGAATTTGCAATACATTCTGAGCAAACCACGTTGAATTTTTCGTACTAATTTGTACTATTTACCTCTTAATTCTGGAAATTACTGTGCTGATTGATTTTTTCTTCACCTTAAAAGACGCAAAAATCCCCGTTTCGATCAAGGAGTTTTTAAGCCTGCTTGAAGCAATGGAAAAAGGTCTGATCGACATGTCGATGGATGATTTTTATTTTCTATCGCGCATCATCATGGTCAAGGACGAAGCGCATTACGATAAATTCGATCAAGCTTTTGGCTTGTATTTCAAAGGCGTAGACGTGATCTTTGAAAAGCACCCTGAAATTCCGCTCGATTGGCTGAGCAAACGCATGGAACGCGAATTGACTGACGAGCAAAAAGCCGCCATAGAAAAATTTGGTTACGACAAATTGATGGATAGGTTGCAAGAGCTGTTTAAAGAACAAAAAGAGCGTCACGAAGGTGGTAGCAAATGGATAGGAACCGGCGGCACCTCTGCGTTTGGCAACGGCGGGCAAAATCCTGAAGGCATACGCATAGGAGGCAAAGGTGGCAGTCGATCTGCGGTAAAAGTCTGGGAAGCGCGCGCTTATCGCGACTATGACACTGAAAGAGAATTGGGTACTCGCAATATCAAGGTCGCGTTAAGACGCTTGCGTAAATTTGCGCGGTTTGGCGCAGAAGACGAACTGGCGCTGGACGCCACCATTAAAGCAACTGCCAACAATGCGGGATACCTCGATATCAAAATGCAGCCCGAGCGCAAGAATAACATTAAAGTTCTCATGTTGCTGGATGTAGGTGGCACGATGGACGACCATGTCGCGCGCACGGAAGAGCTGTTTTCAGCGGCAAAAACAGAATTCAAAAATATGGAATTTTTCTATTTTCACAACTGCGTCTATGACTATCTGTGGAAAAACAATCACCGGCGCCATGCGGAAAAATTCCAGACATGGGATGTATTGCGCAAATATACGCCCGATACCAAAGTGATTTTCGTCGGCGATGCAACGATGAGCCCATACGAAATTCTACAACCCGGCGGATCGGTCGAATACAACAACGAAGAAGCGGGTGTCACATGGCTGCAGCGCTTTACGTCTAGCTTTCCTAAATTTATATGGCTCAATCCAGAACCAGAAGGCCTATGGCAATATCGTCAATCCGTTTCGGTGATCAGGCAGATCATGAATAACCGCATGTTTCCCGTAACGATAGAAGGTTTGGAACGTGGCATGCGCCTGTTAAGTAAATAAAGCGATATGCTCGCTTATTTCACCACAATTTCACTGTACATAAAGCCAGCAATTGCAGATACAATAAGCGGCTGATACTTTCCCGTTATCGCCAATAGCACTATTGCAAGCTGTCTTAAACCATAAAATTCCTACAAAATTTTTCCCTACCTACCGCATGGCCACTAAAAAAATATCTCTCCCATCCGACTATAGCGAATCATCCATCCGCGTCCTCAAAGGGCTAGAGCCAGTCAAACAAAGACCGGGTATGTACACCCGCACTGAGAATCCGCTGCACATCATTCAAGAAGTGATCGACAATGCGTCGGATGAAGCGTTGGGTGGTTATTGCAAAAATATGCAAATCACGATCAATGCCGATGGCAGCATTACGGTGGAAGATGATGGTCGCGGCATTCCGGTAGGCTTACATCCAGAAGAACAAGTGCCCACGGTAGAAATCGTCTTCACCCGCTTGCATGCGGGCGGCAAGTTTGACAAAGGATCTGGCGGCGCTTATGCATTTTCTGGTGGTTTGCATGGGGTCGGCGTCTCTGTCACCAATGCGCTTTCCAAGCGTCTGGAAATTACCGTCTGGCGTGAAGCCGGAATACACAAGCTCACCTTTGGTGACGGCGATGTGATTGAGCCATTGAGCAGCGTGCCACAAACCCGCGGCGACAAAAAAAATGGCACGCGCGTCACCATCTGGCCAGATCCAAAATATTTTGATTCACCCAATATTTCACATGTAGAACTGCAGCGCTTATTGCGCTCCAAGGCAGTCTTGCTGCCTGGCGTTAAAGTCACCCTGACCATGGCAAAAACTGGCGACAGCCAGACTTGGCAATACGACCAAGGCTTGCGTGGCTACCTCACAGAATCGCTGGCGCAGTCATCGCATGCGGAGCCGCTGATTCCTCTGTTTGAAGGCGAACAATTCTCCAATGGTGACACGGATGGTTTTGCCGAAGGCGAAGGCGCATCCTGGGTCGTGGCCTGGACAGAAGAAGGCGCCGTGGTGCGCGAATCCTTCGTCAACTTAATCCCGACCACCGCAGGCGGTACGCATGAATCAGGTTTGCGCGAAGGTTTATTTGGTGCCGTAAAGGGCTTTGTAGAAATGCACTCGCTGCTACCGAAAGGCGTCAAACTGTTGCCGGAAGACGTCTTTGCACGGGTCTCTTTTGTGCTTTCGGCCAAGGTATTGGATCCGCAATTTCAGGGCCAGATCAAAGAACGTTTGAACTCGCGCGATGCTGTCAAGCTGGTGTCGAGCTTCACCAAACCGCCCTTAGAGTTATGGCTCAATTCGCATGTAGATTACGGCAAGAAGTTAGCCGAACTCGTCATTAAGCAAGCGCAATCGCGTCTGCGCTCGCTGCAAAAAGTCGAAAAAAGAAAATCGTCCGGCGTTGCTGTCCTGCCAGGAAAACTCACCGATTGCGAATCCAGCGACATCACTCGCAATGAATTGTTTCTCGTTGAGGGCGACTCTGCCGGCGGCTCTGCAAAAATGGGGCGCGACAAAGAATTCCAGGCAATTCTGCCCTTACGCGGCAAGGTGCTAAATTCGTGGGAATCGGAACGCGATCGCCTGTTTGCCAATAATGAGATTCACAACATCGCCGTGGCCATTGGCGTCGATCCGCACAGCATGAAAGACAACCCGGATCTTTCCAATTTACGTTATGGAAAAATCTGCATCCTCTCTGATGCGGACGTCGATGGCTCGCATATTCAAGTCTTGTTACTGACACTCTTTTTCAAACATTTTCCGCAACTGATTGCACGAGGTCACATCTGTATTGCGCGCCCTCCTCTGTACCGTGTTGATGCACCTGCACGCGGTAAAAAACCGGCGCAAAAAATTTATGCACTGGACCAAGGTGAATTAGTCGCGATTGAAGACAAGCTACGCAAAGACGGCATCAAGGATGGTGCCTGGGCCATCTCACGCTTCAAAGGTCTAGGTGAAATGAATGCGATTCAATTATGGGAAACCACCATGAATCCGGATACGCGTCGCTTATTGCCAGTGGCGCTGGGCGAATACGATTTGGAATTCTCCGAGGAGCGCTTCAATATGCTGATGGGCAAAGGCGAAGCGGCTGCCAGACGCGCCTGGCTGGAAGAACACGGCAATGAAGTCGAAGCAGACATATAATTTCTTAAAAATAAAAACAAACACCGCAGTATCCATACGCCTTTCAAGCCTAAAATGCCTTGAAACCCTTATGGATATTGCGCTTTTAGAATACAAACCAATTAATAAGTAACGACAAGCACTATGAGCGAACAAGCAAATTTATTTGAAGAAGCGGCTAGCGGTGGCGGCAATGGCGGCGAGACTTTAACGCTGGCCAGCTTTGCCGAACGCGCCTATCTCGATTACGCGATCTCGGTTGTCAAAGGGCGCGCGTTGCCCGATGTCTGCGATGGTCAGAAACCGGTACAGCGCCGCATACTCTATTCGATGAACGAGTTGGGTTTAAACTCAGCGGCCAAACCGCGCAAGTCAGCCACCGTGGTTGGTGATGTGCTCGGTAAATTGCATCCCCACGGCGATCAATCGGTGTACGACGCGATGGTACGTATGGCGCAAAATTTCTCACTGCGTTATCCGCTGATTGATGGTCAGGGTAATTTCGGTTCGCGTGACGGCGATGGTGCCGCCGCGATGCGATATACCGAAGCGCGCCTGACACCGATTTCCAAATTATTGTTAGATGAAATCGATCTGGGTACCGTTGATTTTCAGCCCAACTACGATGGTTCGTACGAAGAACCAACGCTATTACCTGGCCGCCTGCCTTTCGTATTGCTCAATGGCGCGTCCGGCATTGCCGTCGGCATGGCGACTGAAATCCCTTCGCATAACTTGACTGAAGTTGCCAAAGCGGCGGTGGCCTTAATCCGCCATCCGGCGATGACACATAGCGAATTGATGGCCTTCATCCCCGGGCCGGATTTTCCTGGTGGTGGCCAAATCATTACTCCAGCGTCGGCCATTGCCGACATCTACGCCAACGGGCGCGGCAGCCTAAAAGTACGTGCCTGCTGGAAGATAGAAGAGTTGGCGCGCGGTCAATGGCAAGCGGTGATTACAGAGCTACCACCCGGCACTTCTTCGCAGAAAATATTGGAAGAAATAGAGGAGATCACCAATCCCAAAATACGCATGGGCAAAAAATCTCTTTCGCCGGAACAGATCAGTCTCAAGCAAGTCATTCTGTCTGTGCTGGATCGTGTTCGTGATGAGTCTGGCAAAGATGCACCGGTGCGACTTGTCTTGGAACCAAAATCAAAAAATCAGGATCAGGGCGAATTCATGCAAATGTTGCTGGCGCATACCTCGCTGGAAACTTCTGCATCGATGAATCTGGTCATGATAGGTGGCGATGGACGTCCACGTCAAAAAGGCTTGCTTGAGATCTTGACTGAATGGATTGCCTTCCGCTTCACTACGGTGACGCGCCGCACCCAGTACAAGCTCAAAAAAGTTAACGACCGCATCCATATTCTGGAAGGTCGCGAAGCGGTTTTGCTCAATATCGACAAAGTCATCAAGATCATTCGTGAAGCCGATGAGCCAAAACCCGCCTTGATGCAGGCGTTCAATCTGTCCGACCGTCAAGCGGAAGATATTCTTGAAATTCGCTTGCGTCAATTGGCCAGACTTGAGGCGATTAAGATTGCGCAAGAGCTGGCCGAACTGCGCACGGAAAAAATGGGCTTGCTGGATCTACTGGATGATCCTATCGCTATGAAAAAATGCATCATCAAGGAAATCGAAACCGATGCCAAACAATATGGTGATGCGCGTCGTACCATTATTGAAGAAGCACAGAGGGCATCGACAGAACAGAAAATCATCGACGAACCAGTAACCGTCGTAATTTCAGAAAAAGGCTGGGTACGCGCACGCACCGGGCATGAGCACGACGCGGCGCAATTCACCTTCAAAGCAGGCGATACCTTGTACGGCACCTTTGAATGTCGCACAGTCGATACCATGCTGGTGTTTGGCTCCAACGGTCGCGTCTATTCGGTACCAGTCTCCGCCCTGCCCGGCGCACGTGGCGATGGCATACCAATTACTACGCTGATCGACCTCGCCAGTGGCACGCGCATCTTGCATTATTTTGCTGGCAATGCTGAAGGCATACTGCTTCTGGCGTCCAGTGCTGGCTATGGCTTTACTGCCACCGTCGCCGACATGACGGGCCGCATGAAGGCGGGCAAAGCCTTCATGACGCTTGAAGATGGTGATGAACCATTGCCACCTTCATTCGTAGCCACAGACGCCAGCGCGATTGCATGTCTGTCAGAAAAAGGGCGTTTGCTGGTATTTGGCCTAACGGAAATCAAGCAGCTATCGAGCGGTGGACGGGGCGTCACTTTGATGGACCTAGAGGAAAAAGAAAAACTGCTCTCGGTCAAAGCCATCAGCCAAAAAGGGGTCAAGGTTTCTGGTACCGGACGTGCTGCCAAGCCACAAGAAATCAATCTTAGCGCAACGAGCCTGGCTATCCATATCGGTAAGCGGGCAAGAAAAGGAAAAGCATTAGAATCAAAAATAAAGCCGATCGCGATTGAACGGCTCTAAAATTTGATGTTGAACGAGTGTGTCCTGCAATGATGTAGGACACACTTTACTAGATTAGCTACTGGAAAGAGCAATACAATTTTTCCCGCTATGCTTAGCGCTATATAAAGCAGCATCAGCGCTATCAAATAATTCATCCGTATCTTGTGTCAACGTTAACTGCGCGATGCCTGCAGAAAAACTGACTGAAAATTCACCTTGCTCAGAAAATTGTTGAATCTTGAAAAATGCCTGTCTGACTTGATCAAGTACTTTGCGCGCAACGATAGCTGTAGTGCCCGGGAATATCACGACAAACTCTTCCCCACCGTAGCGACCTATCACATCACTTCTGCGCAAACGCTGTTTGAGCAACAATGACAAAGTCCTCAGCACCTGATCACCAACGGGATGCCCATAAGTATCGTTAACACGCTTGAAATTATCCAAATCGATCATTGCCAATGCTAGCGGACTATTATTTCGACCGGCTATCGATATTTCAGCCGTTAACTCTTCTTTTATCGCCGTGTGATTATAAAGGCCCGTCAATCCATCACGCATGATCAACACTCTTAATGAACGATATCGTTCAGCCCTGCTAGAAAGCGCGGAAACCAAAAATCTCGGTACGATAGGCTTGGTCAAAAAATCGTCTGCACCCGCTTCAGCGGCCTCTAATTGTTTCGCCAGATCATTTTCACTTGAAAGAAAAACGATAGGAACATCCAGGTAGGCGTTATCGAGTCGAATCATCCTCGCCAACTCCACACCATTACAGAGTGGCATATAAACGTCCATCAATATCAATTCCGGTCGAAAACTTGCCATGACATTGAGGATTTCTTCGGGCGTATTAAGTACATGTGCACTCATCCCTGCTTCACGCAAAACAGTCCCGTAATAGGTAGACGTATCAACATCATCGTCGATGATTAATATCCGATACCCTTTGGGCTGAGAGCGTGCAATCAGTGCATCTACTCTTTCCGATAAAGCGACAATATCAATCGGTTTAGTGAAATATCCATCACCGCCGGCACGTACCACTCTCAGTTTGCTTTCAAAACCACTCGAATTTGAAATAAAAATAACCGGGCTATGCAATTGTCCAGACTGTTTCATCCGCGTAATCTCACGTGCACCTGCAAATCGCTCTTCAGGAGCGCCAAGATCGACGACCAGAACATCGGGTGTTCTTTGTAACAGCGCATTCGCTAGTTCCGCCAACGCTTTAATCACCACAACTTCATAAGAAAAATGTTCAAGCTGATGCGTAATCTCTCGATTTGCTGTCGGGTCGTTGTCCACCAGATAAATCAATTTAGTAGAAATTAAATCATCAGATTTTTTATCAACGACGTCCAATTCAGTTGGCGTCGTCTTGCTGGTCGCAACGATCAGCGAAGAAGACAGATATTTTCCGAGATCATTGGAAAACTGATTTAACTCGATATCACTCCAGACCCCACCTGTGAGCAGCGGTTGTACCCGATCCTCAAATGCGCGTGCCTGCACACCCATCTCAGGAAAGCCAAACGTGCCTGCAGAACCTGCCATGGTGTGCAACAAACGATGAAGCACCTTCAATGCCTCGCTGTCATTGGTGTTGTGGATAAATTGCCTTAACGCAGCCTCAATTTCTTGAAGCTTGGAGGGAAGCTTTGCAGTGAACATGACTTCCAAAGCCAGTAATGCCGCCTGCAAATTAGCTAACTTATCGTCAGAATTGTGCTCCAATTAACTTACCTTTTCCCATATCGCACGTACTTGTGTAGACAGTGCCATAGGATCAAATGGTTTAGCAATGACGCCTATCGCGCCCAGAGAGGTATAAAAATCGAGCTCACTTGATTGCACTTTAGCGGTCATGAAGATGACCGGCGTAGCTACCGTATTGGCCAATTTGCGTAAACCGGCCAAGGTAGTAGGGCCATCCATATTGGGCATCATGACATCAAGCAAAAGTAAATCTGGAACAAAACCGTTATCTACGGCAGCCAATGCCTCTGCGCCTGAACTGCAGGTTTTAAGGCTAAGGCCACCAACAACTTCCAGCGCAATCTGGGCAACCGCCTGAATATCAAGATCGTCTTCTACGTACAATATGTGGGTGAGAGTTTTTTCTGACATGCTTATCCTTTTGGATTGAAAATTTTTTGTCATGCGTTACATGCGTTACATGCGTTACATGCGTTACATGCAAAAAAGTATAAATGACTTTCAACTCAAACTGAAAGTAGCTCAATGCGCGTGAAACAAAACCGCACTGTTAAGAAAATTAATTTCAAAATACTGTACTCTTTTTTAGATACTTTACCTCGATTAGTAGCGCCAAAGCAACGTTTTACCCGTAATATAAAACGACATCGACCAACACAGCTCCGCTTGCTATACGTGTAGTAACCCACGTCGTTCAACCATAGACATTATTTCAACGAAAAATCGACTCTATTTGGCCAACCCTTATCATTCAGATCGTCCGCATTGAGTTTCGGCGCAACGAGAAATAGACGATCCTTACTGATCGCTCCCTGCTGCTCAAAATAATCAAGCACAACATCGGCACGCTATTGCGCCAGAGAGCGGAGGTTGTCCGGCGTCACCGTGGTGTGATTCAAAATCAACGCCATTGCTTCCTTTGCAGGTAAGGTTTTAGCAATGCCGAGCGAGTTGCGCTGCTTGTAAATTTTTCTACACGATAGACCTCTTCAACATAGGCTATTCGGTCCGCTTCTTCAATGCTGATTTCTTCTGCTTGAATTGCGCTATTTTTCTTTTTCAAATCGCGTAATTTGAAGATCTTGATTTTACTGTCGACATTTTCCAGACGTAACCCATCCGCATCCGTTTTAGGGTCAACGCGCCCTGCAATATCCAATTTTAATGAAGATCGCTCTTTGAGCGCTTTGATAAGATGATCCAGTTTGCCAATGGAAGTGGGGGATAGATCTGAGCGACCAGGAGCAAATTCGACAAAGGCCAACTCTTCGCCGCCGCCAAAAGCGGTTCCAAGCAGAGCAAAAGATGCCGTCACTGAAATGTATATTTAACCGCGTGGCCGGCCCGCAAACACCGTCTGCTGGCAAGGATTGCCACCAATAAAATAAGCCAAATCTGCGGGCCTTTCTATCTGCCACAAGGCAAAATCGGCCGCTTTACCTATCTCTAATGTTCCTATTTCGGATGCTAACCCCAAGGCCTTCGCTGCGTGACAAGTCACTCCTTGCCATGCCTCTAGCGGCGTCATCTTGAATAAGGTGCACGCCATATTCATCACAAGTAACAGGGAAGTCATCGGTGAAGTACCGGGGTTGCAATCGGTCGCGATGGCGATAGCGACACCGGCAGCGCGCAAGGCGCCCAGCGGTGGCAATTTTGTTTCGCGTAAAAAATAATACGCGCCGGGCAGCAAGACAGCCACCGTGCCGTGCTTGGCCATCGCGGCAATACCAGCATCAGACAGATGTTCCAGATGATCTGCGGACAGGCCATGGTAACGCGCTGTCAGCGCCGCGCCGCCCTGATCAGACAATTGTTCTGCATGCAGTTTGACAGGTAGGCCGAATGCTTGCGCTGCCTGAAACACGCGCTCAGTCTGCGCGGGGCTAAAACCGATGTCCTCGCAAAACACATCCACCGCATCGACCAAGCCTTCAGCGACCAGGGCTGGCAACATCTGCTGGCACACCAGGTCGATATAGTCATCTGCCCTGCCGACATATTCTGGCGGCAAAGCGTGCGCACCGAGGAAAGTAGTCTGGACCCGCACCGCAAAATCGCGCCCTATCTGTCTGGCAACGCGCAAGATACGCGCCTC
This sequence comes from Undibacterium sp., assembly GCA_014376575.1. Next base: position 1,294 of record JACMRF010000091.1, on the reverse strand, counting down.
AGTGACCAGATCAAGCCCATAGCCGGATTTTATTTCCAAGGTCGTGACACCTTCCGCCAGCAGATTGCGCACGCGCGGCAAACTCGCTTGCATCAGGGCTTTGTCGCTGGCGGCGCGGGTGGCGCGCACGGTGGATAAAATACCGCCACCTTGACGGGCAATTTCTTCGTAGGCGACGCCATTTAGGCGCGCTTCGAATTCGTCGCTGCGGTTGCCGGCATACACGATGTGGGTGTGGCAATCGATCAGCCCTGGCGTGAGCCAGCAGCCTTGGCCATCATGCAGCGCTACTGTTTGTTCATGTGCGGGTACATCTTTAAGCGCACCGAGCCAGGCAATTTTTCCATTTTTTACTGCAATGGCGGCATCGCGAATTTCTCCATAGCCCGCAACCATGGTGGCAAGATGGACATTGGTCCAGAGGCTATCCCATTGCAGCATATTTGCCTTCGCCCTGGTTTAAAAAACTGATGCGCATCAAATATAAAATTGCGCCCTCTTCCGCCCTGATCCTGCACTTGATCCCTGCATGCTCGTGTTCTTCATCGAGCATGATCAGGTCGCCCGTTTGCAGTCTAAAGTCAGGCTCTAGCATGGCATCGCCTGCCGCGCAATACAACAGGACTTGTTGCGCGTCGGCTGCCTCAACAATATGCTCACCCGAGCTGAGCCTTTGCATAAAATGCTGGCAGACGTCACGCCTGGTCATCAGGTTCAGATCCACGACGGGGCCGCCGCTCAGCTCTGCATGAATCGGGGTTTCGCCGGCAAAACGATATGGCAGGCTATCTTGATGTAGCCTCGTACTCGCTCTTAATTTATCCCCATCGTGGTTATGTAGAATCAAGCCTTCGCCCGACAAGATCGCCAGGCTGCGGTCGATCTGCGCAAAGTGCGAAAAAGGCCCGGACGTCTTGACTTGCGCAGTGCTCAAGCGCCAGAAAAAATCATCCAGGCTCGCGCCTTGCGGAAAAATCGCCAGCTCGGTCGTGCTGCCGCCACCGTTTTTCCAAGGCATGGTTTTGTAGTCTTGCTTCGTCCACTTAAGCATAGAATCGACGTTAATTAGTTGAGATACAAAGTTTGATACAGATGCTGACATTGTGCGCTCAAGCTTCCTTTTAATACCAAGCCTTTAGCGGCGGCTATATCCGGCGCAAAGAAACGGTCTTTATCGTAGAACGCCACTTGCGCGCGCAAGACCTGATGCACGGTCGCCAGATTGGCCGAGGTTTGCAAAGGTTGATGGAAATCGACACCCTGCGCCGCTGCCAATAATTCTATACCGATGATG
>JACMRF010000090.1 GCA_014376575.1 Undibacterium sp. | reverse complement strand
AATCAGGCTAAGTGATGTGCCTGCAATAATCTGAATTAGTAGTTCAATAAAAAGAAGAACCGCCTAAAAGCCGGTTCTTTTTTTATCCCAGAATTTCCATTAGGATTGGCAATGATGACGGATGCACTTGTCGAGGCAGTTTTGCTGCTAATGAGGCGCCAATAGCGAGCTATTGGCAACGAAGAGCAGAAAAAATGACCGAAAATGCGCCGTCAGCATGCCAATAGCACCGCAGGTGCGCCTAATGGAATATCTGGGTTTATTGTATCAAGCAATATTATTAATTGATTTCACGAATGATGTTACTCATCCTTGAGGCCTCTTTCCAGTTTTGGCGTGTGCCACGATTGCTTTACTATTTCGATTTATTTTGTGGTTTACCCTTGATGTATGATTCGCGGTAATTTTATTTGACTTGTTACGAGCGTGAATAACGGGTACTTGCAATTGTAATCGCTGACCTACAGTCACTGTGTCTCGTTTTAGATTATTCCAATTTTTCAACTCTACAATCGAGACTTTGTAACGTTTCGCAATTGTGTTTAAGTTTTCATTTTTACTAACTTTAATGTGTATTTGCTTAATGTCGGAAAAGCCTTTTTCGATGACCAATTGTCCTTTTTCAGCAATTTCCGCCGAAATATCTTGATCTGGTGATTTTTTCGTTTTGGGTATTAACAATGTAGACCCGGATTTCACCATCATCTTGGCGGGAATTAAGTTTGCTTCGCGAATGAATTCAGGCTTAAATCCAAGCCTGCTTGCGAGTGATTCAATGCGTTCAGTCTTGTTGACAAGATGAGTTGACCAAGTGGATAAGGGACCGTGCCACTTGCTCAAATTTTCTTTGAATAAAACAGCGTTGTCAGTAGGAAGTAATATTTTGGTATTGTTGCTACCAGTGATCACAGGGCGATTAAATTGTGGGTTGAGTGCTGTAAATTCAACTACGGAGAGTTCAGCTAATTGAGCTGCCACCCTGACATCAATATCGCGTATTTTTTCAATACTGACAAAGTACGGCAAATTATTCAATTTAGGCAGCGCAATATTGAATTGTTCTGGATGTCCAATGATGTTCTTAACCGCTTGCAATTTGGGGAGATAATTTTTTGTCTCGTTAGGCATCAGCGCCGACAAACTATCAAAATCGATCGGCAGACCTAGAGCTTGCTGTTTCTTTATTGCGCGTTGAACGGAGCCTTCGCCCCAATTATATGCAGCTAGGGCCAATTGCCAATCACCAAAAATGCCATACAACCTTTCAAGATATGTCAATGCCGCATCTGTGGAGTCTAAAACACCGCGTCGGTCATCCTTGAAAATATTTTGCTTCAGGTTGAAGTCGTGACCTGTGGCAGCCATAAATTGCCACATTCCGGAGGCTTTAGCAGTCGATATTGCCTGAGGGTTAAAGGCCGATTCTATAAATGGGAGTAAGGCGAGTTCCGTTGGCATTCCTCGCTTTTCTAATTCTTCGACGACATGAAACAGATAACGTGAGCCACGTTGTATTGTTCTTTGTATGTAATCGGTTCGGGTACTGTACCAAGTGATCTGTTGTGTGACGAATTGGTTATCCAGATTAGGAATGGCATATCCGTTACGAATCCTGCTCCAAAGATCTATTTCTTTAATTGAGAGCCCAGCAGATGGTAGTTCCTCGATAACTGTAGTAACAGTTGCTGGTGAGTAATTAATAACATTTGGTGGTTCAACAGCGACTAACAGTGGCTCGTCTGCCAACGCCATCGGAGTAGCGGACCACAATAAAAGAGCGGAGGCAATTATCGGAAAAATACTATCGCGAAATCGGTTCATAGGCAAAAACATGGTCAAAATAGTCGATAAATTAATAGAGTCACGGAGTGTACGTAGGGGCTCGTTCGCGCGTCAAGGTAAACGTCTGCGATATGGCAAACGACTTACCTTGAAATCGGGAAAAATATTATTTTTGATCGTTTGATAATAATTACCGCTGCAACATAATTCGCGTCAGTGCCGAGCAAATGATATTGATTGTGCGGCGTCGCCAAGAGCGTTAATAGCCTCTTAGTTTTAAAATATTTTTTACGATTCTAGTGTATTAAATTGTAGGGACGCGAGGTTGGCATAAATCCCTCCGTGTGCAATTAGTGAGGCATGTGTGCCAGTTTCGACAATATGGCCGTGTTCCATCACGATAATCCGGTCGGCACGTTTAACCGTGGCGAGGCGATGTGCGATGACAAGCGTAGTACGTCCTTTCATGGCTGCCTCAAGCGCGCTTTGAACCAAGCGTTCAGATTCAGCATCCAATGCGCTGGTTGCCTCGTCTAATAAAAGCAGTGGCGGGTTTTTTAATAAAGCCCGCGCAATGGCGATACGTTGACGTTGACCTCCCGATAAACGCACACCCCGCTCGCCTAAAAAGGAATGGTAGCCTTCAGGCAGACGCTCAATGAACTCGTGCGCTGCTGCCATTTTTGCTGCTGCGATGACTTCAGAATCAGTAGCGGCCGCTTTACCGTAGCGAATGTTTTCCATCGCATTCGCGGAAAAAATGATGGTGTCCTGTGGAACGATACCTATATTGTCACGCAATACATGTAAATCTAGCTCTCGGATATTGACGCCATCAAGCGTGATTGTGCCTTGTTGTGGGTCATAAAAACGTAGTAATAATTGAAATAATGTGGTTTTTCCTGCACCAGAAGAGCCGACTATTGCGACGGTCTCGCCCGGAGTGACTTCTAACGATAAATGGCTAATTGCGGCCGCATCCGGTCTGGAAGGGTATTGGAAATTAATATCCAATAAATTTAATTTTGCGCCACTTACTGCTCGTGCCGGCAACGTTGAAGGCTGTATCGGAGATTGTATTGGTGATTGCACATGCATAAGTTCAAGCAGGCGCTCTGTAGCACCAGCGGCACGCTGCGCTTCACCCATGACTTCCGATAGTGCACCAACAGCACCCGCAACGATAGTGGCATACAAAATAAACTGACCTAATTCGCCACCGCTCATTTCGTTTTGCATGACTTTATGTGCGCCTAACCATAAGACAAAAACAATCGCGCCAAATACGAGCAAAATTACTAGTACCGTTAACAAGGAACGCGCCCTGATGCGGCGCATGGCAGTTTTAAATGCGTTTTCAACTGAAGTGGAAAATCGTTGTGCTTCAATCGGCTCATGTGTAAATGCTTGAACGGTAGGCATAGCATTGAGAATTTCACCCGCCATAGCCGACGCATCGGCAATCCTGTCTTGGGAGTCTCGCGATAATTTTCTAACACGCCTGCCAAAGAAAACGATAGGCAATACCACAGCAGCTAGCATCACAATAATAATGGAGGAGAGCTTGGGACTGGTGATAAATAACATGACCAATCCTCCAATAAAAAGCAAAATATTGCGTAACGCCATAGAAATGCTGGTGCCAACTACCGCCTGGATGAGCGTCGTATCCGTGGTTAGGCGCGACAAGACTTCACCGGTCTGGGTTGTTTCAAAAAATTCCGGACTCTGTGTGACGACATGGGAGTAGACGGCATTTCTGATGTCGGCGGTTACGCGTTCTCCTAACCATGACACCATATAAAATCGTGCGGCCGTGGCAATGCCAAGAATGACCGCAACGCCAAAAAGTGCCAGAAAAGTTAAATCGACATGTTTGATATTGCGTTCGCTGCCACCAAAGCCAAGATCAATCATCTGTCGAAAGGCATAGGGAATCGTAAGCGTTGCGCAGGCCGCGATAATGAGGGCGATACCAGCTAATAAAAATTGGCGCCTGTAGGGAAGCAAGAAAGGGACGAGTCCTTTTAATGTGGAAATGCTATTTTTGGAGGCGCTGGTATTGGTCATGGGCAGGGCTAAGTGAGGGCGGGAAATGGTTTTGAGTCACAATTTGCAGTATTGTGTCAGGTTTTAAGTGATATGGGGTTAAGTAGCTAATTTGCCAGAGTAATCGAAGTTATTGAAGGTAAATAGTCAACAAAATAGTCTGCCCACGCGTTTAATCAATCTTGTTTCATCAAAGGTAATCTATGCCAGCATTTTCTCGTTTGAACTCAAATCCGCTATTGGTTTTTATCGTCACTTTAGCGCTTGTGTCCCTTAGCGGCTGCCAAAGTACCAAGATCCGTATCAATGATTGCAAGGCCGGTGATTGGGGCGTTATTGGCAATAAGGATGGTGAGCAAGGTTTGGATCCCCGCTATGGAGAACGCAGAAAATTTTGTGTCGAGGTCGATGAAGCAAAAATCAATGCTGATTCAATCAGCAACTATCATGCTGGATGGGAGCAAGGTAATTTTCAATATTGGCGACGTTTAGGTAACCAAGACGGACACGCTGCGAAACCGGTTTTATATTTCACCATCCAGGCTACGTCAGAAACGACTGAAAAAAATAATACGCCGTTAAATCAGCTAGCGTACGAACAGGGATGGATCGTCGGCAATGCTAAATACTGGCAAGATATCGGTGATCAGGATGGTGTGGCTGGGCGTCCAGCAAGTGTTGAGAACACTCGGGCAAGTGAAGGGCTGCAGTTTGGATTTAATCGCCTCAGTTATCTGGCGGGATGGCAAGTCGGGAATCAGTCTTATTGGTCGCATCTTGGGTATCTTGATGCGCATGAAGGGAGGTCAGACAGTGAGTTCGCAAGGCATGCAGTCACTGCCGAACGTGAGGGTGTTCAACTGCGCGAAGATGCTTATCGTGCGACATGGAATGTAGAGATTGCTGAATATTGGAAAAAACTCGCTTGGGAAGACGCTACTCAAGGGCGGGATGTTAATACCAGACGCGCAGACGCCAAAAACAGAGGTGTGAAATTTTCTGAGAACGACTACAAGCAAATGTGGGACCAGCGCTTAATTAAGTATTGGGCAGATGCGGGTAAAAATGATGGTTTTGGCAAGCCAAATTTGATTGAGCAGAGAATCACAAATGCCAGGCGAGACAATGTATTCGTGATTGCACAGACACGGGATGTGTATCAGCAATCCTGGTCGGAACAAAATAATCGTTATTGCAGTGCCGATAATGCCTTCGCTTTTGGCCGTAGCAATCATAGGATGGAGCTAGAGTTATGTGCCGGTAGCCAGCAGAGTAAAGCACGTTTTGCGTGGGAAAGCGGTCAGCAGTATGAAGTTGTTTTGCAGAGGCAAAGGTTTCATCATGAGGAAATGCAGCGTCTGGCGGATCGCCGTAATGATGCTGAGGCTCGCTTAAGTCGCATCGCGCGCGATATCAAACGTGATCAAGAAAATAAAAATCGCGACAACAACAATGAGACGGCTGCCAGCGATAACAAGCGCGAAAAAGAGAAAGACGAACTGCGAGAATATTTGCGCAGGACACAACGAGAAGTTGAAGAATTGCGTCAATGGGATTTTCGATACGATCAGCAACTTCAGCAACTCAAGCGTGACATTTATTTGAATTGAAAAGACGTTTTGACGTTAGTAAACACAAGATGTGAATTAACTATGGACGATTCATTCCAAATCTCATATCTCTTTCGGGCATGACCGCTTCACTTAGCGCAGGAAGTGATTCAGGGTCATTTTTACCGAGGACAGGTTCCTCCACAACGACTTGGTTCCGACCGCCTTGTTTGGCAAGATACATTGCCGTATCCGCGCGCGAAAATAGCTCTAGAACTGATTCGCCGGGAATATACTGCGTGACTCCTATCGAGACCGAAACTCCGTGTTGTAGGGCACCATCCCAAGGAAAGTGCTCAACCTGACCACGAATTCTTTCAGACGTGTTGAGCGCTGGAAGCAAAGAAGTGGTCGGGAAAATGAGTAAAAATTCTTCACCGCCGTAACGACCGAAAATATCCTCTGACCGGATGTTTTCTTGTGCGATTCGTGAGAAAGTTCTTAAAACTTCATCGCCGCCAAGATGTCCTAATTCGTCATTTATTTTTTTGAAGTGATCAAGATCAATTACCGCTAGACATAATGAGGTGCCATCTTCATCCGCCCTTTGTTTTTGCTCTTCGAGTGCAGCGACCATATAACGTCGGTTAAAACAATCAATCAGCACATCTCTTTTTGCATCTTCTTGAATATATTTGATTTTGCGACTTGCTCTATGTAGTGTTCGATTGAGAAATTGTACTTTACCGATTTGGAAAACAAACGCAGGTAAGGAAAGTATTAACACTAAAAAATGCATAACTTCTAATTTCAATAATGCGAGATTAGTCCATTGTCGATAGTGAAGAAAAATCACAAGCCCAAAACCCAATAATGCAAATCCGACAATGATGTAAATCGTATTGGTGCGGATGCGATACATGCCATAGGCAATCGAAATAAAAGCAAAAGGAGTAAAAATTATCTGTGTTGCCGGTTCAAGATAAAAAATAAATAGCATGTAGCTGAACGCCACGATAACGATGGGGAGTTTTAATCGTTTTTCGCGTAATTGAGTGTTGAGTTTTGTTTCGAAAGCGGCAAAAAAGGCGAGTAGGCCAAATGCAATCAATCCGACAAGAGTAAAAATGGTTGATTTTCTTGTCAATCCGATTTCATAAAATAAAAAATTAGCAAGAAAATACAAGCCGATAAGAGTGCCAGCAATCATCCACTTTTCAGAGATAGTGCGTTTGCTCGATTTCGTGCGGTACTCAGATTGGCGGCGTGGTTTTGGCTCACCTGATGCAGGTCGAGCGGGCATGGTTTCATCAAAATCCATTAACGTATCGGTTAATGGAAAAAAGTCTGAATTCGCACTTGTTTGTTTGTTGCGGCTGAAGAACATTGAGTTAACTAATTAGAGGCATAAAAAATTTGTATCAGATGGTAACACGTACTATTCTACGAATATCAGACTTGTTGCAGGCATATCGTTGATATATTTAATCGATGTTAGATGATGTTAAATATGCATTATATAAATTAATTGAAATGACTT
>JACMRF010000089.1 GCA_014376575.1 Undibacterium sp. | reverse complement strand
CGCGCAAACCTTATGTTTGATGTAAAAAAATCTTGGTTTTGTAAAAAATCTTCCCCCTCCTATTTCATAAGTTATATAGAATCTTTGCTTGCAATATATCTTGCTCGCAATATATTCAAGTCGATTCTTTAACTAAAGTGAATAGCTATGTCAAAATTATTAGATTACCTCAACATTCTCGATAAAGACGCCGCCGCACGTGAGGCGCATAAAAATGATCCTACAGCTGCTATGACTAAACATGGTTTGACTGATGATGAGCAGGCAGCCGTTTTGTCTGGGGATAGAAAAAAAATAGCGGATTTGATTGGCATTAAGGAAGAAGAATTGCAGGTTACTCAATTTCCACAATCTCAAAATACCACCTTTTAATTAGATAAAAGCATGACGCTCAATTTGTTACCAAAGTTGGCAGCTTGGGTATTGGCTGTAGTCATGCTGTATTTTTCACCAGCTGTGATTGCTGGCGAGTTATTTCAAGTGGATGACTTACTTAGACAAACAGAAAAATATTTGGAAAATGCCCCGGAAAAAGCAACAGCTGTTTTGGAGCAATTAAAAGAACGTCAATCATTATTCACAAAAAAACAAACAGAACGCTATTATTTACTTCGGGCTTCGTCATTGGGTTATAGCGGTAAACATTCTGAGCGTATAGAACTAATTCAAACAATTCTTGAAAAGAATCTTGATCCTAATACCGAGGCAAAATTTTTGTATGAACTATCAGATTCATTTATTGCTCTGGGCGATTATGAAAAAGCATTAGACGTAATGAATCAAAGCATCATATTGTTGCCGAAAGTTACAAACGTCAGCGCAAAATCACAGACATTACATGCCGCGATAAGCTTGCTAAATTCATTGCATGCGTATAGCGAATCGAGCATTTATGCGGAAAGAATGTTTTCAATTGCAACATCGGAAAAAAATCTTGTTTGCATGTGCATGGCGGTAGTTGATCGCATTGAAATTAAATTTCTAAATGGCGATCACGAACAAGCCAGATTGTTAATGCCGGAAGGACTGCGAATCTGTAATGCTAGTGGTTTGGCAAATATTACGTTGAGTTTGAAATCATTTTCTGCAATAGATATAATTAATTCGGGTGATTTTCTAAAAGGCTTAACTATCGGGATCCATTTGCTCAATGAATTTTCAAAAATTAATGAAAATTCAGAATCAATGTTTCAACTGGAAAATACGATTGCACGAGCCTATTTGAAAATAGGTGATTTGAAACGCGCTGAACACTTTGGTATATCAGCCCATCTGCATGCAAAATCGCGAAATATAGTCCAGCTCATGGAAAAAACCAGTGAAACAATGGCGGCGATAAAACGGGCGCAAGGCCAATTGAGCGCTGCCTTGGAATATTACGACATCAACCTGGCACTAAAAAAGAAAGTGCTGGACGATCAGCTGCAAAAGAATCTGGCTTACCAAAGAGTGAAGTTCGATACCCAGGACAAAGCGAATCAACTAGCTTTGTCGGAACAGAAAAACAAAATCCTGACTGTCGAAAAAGCCTTGCAGCAAGGTAAAAATCAAAATCTGCTTTTATGGCTGACCTTGGGCTTGATCCTGTTGGCCATACTTGGTGCCTGGCTGGTCAGGACTTTGCAGCAAAAAAATTTCTTCCGTATCTCATCGCAGATAGATGGCCTGACACAAGTGAGCAATCGCGGGCATTTTATGGATTGCTCCGCTCTGGCGTTCAGCAATCCTGATAATCTCGCCAGTGTGCTGCTATTTGACATGGATCACTTCAAAAAAATCAACGACACCTTCGGTCACGCGGTGGGCGATTGGGTCTTGAAAACGGTCTGCGCTACCGTTAAGTTACAGCTGCGCAAAAGCGATGTGTTGGGGCGACTCGGTGGCGAAGAATTCGGTATCTGCCAGCATAGCTCCACTGAAGAGCAAGTGTTTAGCTTGGCTGAACGTTGTCGTGCTGCGGTTGCCGCGATCGATACGCAAGCTTGCGGCTTTCGCTTTCCGATCTCGGCCAGTTTTGGCGTCGCTACGCGCGGTAAGCGTGAACTGCGCAGCTTTGAAGAAACCTTGGCGGCGGCCGATAAGGCTTTGTATTTTTCAAAAAATGAAGGACGCAATCGCGTCTCTGCCTATCAGTAATTCGTCAATAATTCATCAATAGTTGATTCATCCAATCTTGCTAATTAAGTAGAAGACACCGCAAATGACAAACGAAAAACAAGGCAAACTGATTTGCGTAGGTACCGGCATGCGCATGGCGGGGCAATTGACGCCGATAGCACAAAGTTATATTGAAACCGCGGATGTGGTCATCGCCGCCGTACCGAATATTTTTGCACGCAAATGGTTGCAAGGCGTGGCGAAGGAATATATTTGCCTGCTCGGCTATTACAGCGATTGCGATGTCGAAGGCAAGAACCGGCGCGACACTTACCGGCGTATGGCCGACACCATCCTGGCCGAAGTACGCGCCGGCAAGACGGTCTGTGCGGCTTTTTATGGACATCCAGGTATTTTTGCCTGTATCTCGCACATGGCAATCGCCGATGCGCGCGCTGAAGGCTATCACGCCGAGATGTTGCCGGGTATCTCGGCAGAAGATTGTCTGGTTGCCGATCTGGGTATCGACCCTGGCCGCACCGGCATGCAATCGATGGAGACCACGCAGTTCATGATTTATGAACGCAAGGTAGATCCGACTGCTTTGCTGATCTTGTGGCAACCAGGCCTTGCCGGCGAGCTTAGTTTAAAGCGATTTGACACCACTCCCGCCAAACTACAAGTGCTTGTTGACAAGCTTGCGCGTGATTATCCGCTGGATCATCCTGTCATTCTGTACGAAGCGGCCACGCATCCGCTGGAGCAGACACGCATGGATACTATCCTTTTGAGGGATTTGCCAGCAGCAACGTTGCAGCAAATTACCACTTTGGTGATTCCTGCTGCCTATCCGCTAAAGCTCGATCAGGCGATGCTTGATCAACTCAATGCTTTATCGGATACAGTTATCGATTTGGCACAAGCTGCTTGATTGCATTTCGTAGAATATTTTTTGCTTTACTGCCAGTCGTACGCTGGCGATTCACATCAAAAATTAACGATAGGCAAACCTAGCACGCACTATCCATGAGCTTCTTCAGCCTATATTGGCTTGAAACCCGGATGGATAATGCGTGATGGCTTACCTCTCATAGAATTATTTTTGCTGAAGATGTTGAGGTGTGTTAATTTTTTTAATATGTCTTATTAAAAATATTACTGTTCTAAATCAGCTCTTTCGTCACCGTTCTACTTTTTATCATTAAACTAATTTAGTGCTTTTAATTTGATCTGAATTTATTTAGAATCGTTGATGTGCGACAAAATGGTTTGTCAAAATAAAGGGATTTATCATGAACAAAATGATTCAAAGTGCGGTAATCGGCTTGGTTTTGGCGGGTAGTTTGTCTGTAGCGCAAGCACAAACGCCTCGTGCAGCAGTGGATACATCGGTTGACGGTATTTTTACCGCATTGACTTCCAGTACTGATCTGCAAGCAACTGTGGATCAATTGATCGCTCATGGAGCGAATCATCATGCGGTGATTTCTATCGCTGCCGCTGCCGGTATTGCCCAGAGTAAAGTAGAAGCATTGCAGGTATGTGTGAATACCGTGTCGGAAGACGTCAAAGTATTGAGCGCTACGTGCATGCGTCCACGTACTGTCCTGACAGCCTACGTCGCTGGGATGAATGACCCATTAAATTATTTGCCTGCGACTGCTGCTGGTAAGCGTGAAGACAAGTCTGCAAAATAAAATGTGAGGAATAAATTGGGCGGTCATTGATTGACTGCCATCGTAAAAATGACAGCCTCGGCTGTCATTTTTTTTGTCTATTTTTATCTATTATCGTCGGTGGGCTAAGCCTCTGACTCAGCTTACTTTACTGTGCTTTGTGCGTCGATACCTCGGATGAGTCAGGCGAGGTTTGTGCCGGCAGTATGGCTGGTATGGGCGGTGAGTTTGGCACTAAAAGGGCAGGCACAGTTTGGGCCGGCGTAGCAAGTTGTTCAGCTGGCACAGCTTCTGTCACTGGCGCAATGTGCTTGGCTGGTGTCGGCGGTAAATCGATTTTTGAATCTTCACTATTTTCTTCAATCACGACCGCAGAGTCATCGAAATAGCGTTCGGCCAGCTTGAAAAAGCGATCGTAAAATTTCCCGGTTGGTATGGTTTCGCTTGCGACTTTAACTAATGAGTCATCAGATTCGCCGAACGGTAGCGAGACCGATCCAATGCCTCCGACGCCAATGCTGGCGGAACTGCTACTCTTTTTCAGTGAATATCTGTCCCTAACCGCATTGGCGAAGACGGTCGTGCTATTGCTGCCTTTGCTGTCCGAGGCGCAGACCACGCTAAATTCAATTTCTACATGAACGTTGATTTCAGGCTGAAATTTTCTGCGGCCTTTGATGAAGGATTGTTTCGCTTCGCTGATGACATAGCCTTGGCTCAGCAGCGCACGGCGAGCCGCTTCACATGATGCTTTTTCTGTGCCACCAAAACTATGAGAGAAGACATCGCTAGAGCCGAACTCTTCATGTTGATCCTTAAACGTTTTGGTACTTGTGCAAGCAGAAAGCAAGGCGATCATCACAATACCTAGTGCTAGTGGCTTGTGAAAAAGTGAGGTGAACATTCGAGAAATCATTCGTAACGACCCTGCTTTAATAATGAGACGCATTGTACGCCAAGTGCGTTATTAGTCTGGGCTACAATGAGATAGTTCATCTTTCGCCGGCACATGCATGTTTAAATCCATTCGTATTCTGATTCTATTGCTGATCTTGCTGGGCGTTGCCATGGCAAGCTGGCGCGCCCAGAGTGCTGCGGTATCGTGGAAGTATACTTTGGCGATCAATGTGTATCCGATTAATGGTGATGGTAGCGCTGTCGCTGAGGCCTATGCGCGCAATCTCACCAAAGAAGAATTCGCCCCGATTGAGCAATTTATGCTTGATGAGGCCGCACGCTATGGCAGATCGGGCAATGCTTCTGTTGAGGTGCATTTGAGACCGATGCTGGCGGCATTGCCGCCTGCGCCGCCGATCAACGGCAATTTGTTTGAGGTTATCGTCTGGAGCTTGAATTTGCGTTGGTGGTCATATCGCCATGCTGACGCGAAAGGCCCGGGCGCTCAGATCACCCTATTTGTTTTGTATTTTGATCCTGCCAAGCATGCGCAACTTGATCACTCTACTGCGCTGCAAAAAGGTTTGATTGGTCGCGTTAATGTGTTTGCTTCACGCGAGATGAGCGGGCAAAATAATGTCATCATTGCGCATGAATTTTTGCATACCTTGGGTGCCAGCGATAAATATGATTTGGCAAGCAATCTGCCGATTTTTCCGCTTGGTTACGCCGAGCCGCAGCGCCTGCCTTTATTGCCGCAAACGTTAGCCGAAATCATGGGCGGGCGTGTGCCAGTTACGCCGACGATGGCGCATATTCCGTTTAGTCTTAACGAGGTTGTCATCGGTAAGATAACGGCGTTGGAAATTAACTGGCTTCACTGATTTAAAAAGGGATGACGAATGAGTTCACCAGAAATGATCATGCAAGTGCTGCGCAACGAATTACGCAGCGTTGGGATAACGTATAAAACATTGGCTGGACGTATCGACATGAGCGAATCAAGCGTCAAGCGCATGTTTGGCCAAAAAGATATGGCCTTGTCGCGTCTGGCGCATATCTGCAAGGTTGCCGGCATTGCGCTGGAAGATGTCTTGCGCCAGGCTGCCGATGTAACACCGCATGTCGATAACCTGACTTTGGCGCAAGAGCGCTCGCTGATGGCGAACCCCAAATTATTATTGGTGGCGATTTGCTGTCTGGGGCAATGGACTTTTGAGCAAATCATTGAAACCTATTCGCTCTCTGATGCCGAATGCATACTCAGCCTGGTTGAACTTGATAAGCTCGAATTCATCGAATTAAAACCACTTAACAAATATCGTTTACGGGTATCGACGGCTTTTCACTGGCGTGCCGATGGCCCGGTACAGGCCTATTTTAGAGAAGTGGTGGTGGGCGATTATTTTGATGGGCGCTTTGATGGTGTGGGCGAAACCCTGATGTGCGTGCCGGCACGATTGTCGCTGGCCAGTGCACAGGAAGTGCTGCAAAAGATACAGCAACTGGCGGCCGAGCTGGCACGTTTGCAACAGGAAGACCGGCGCTTGCCTGGTATGGAAAAAGATGGCTTTACCTTGATGCTGGGCTTTAGGTCATGGGAGTTTGCCGCTTTTACGGCATTGCGCCGTCCGCATCACATGGCGGACGCAAAGAGCAGTGTGGTTCACCAGATTGGGCCGAGAAAGAGATAAAGCGAAGAGCCGCTGCCACGGGTAGCGCCGGCACCAAAATACAAGGGGCCAAAGCGTGTATCGAGAGAGACAAAGGCGCTGCCGCTTTGTTTTATCTTACTGAATTTAACTGATTCATCGGCGCCAAATCCGCCGCCTAATTCGGCCGAAAAACCTGTACGTATCGAACCGCCCAGTGCAGTCGGCATGCTGCCAATACGGCGTGCAATCACGACCCGACCCAAGGCGATGGTGTTGTTAGAGAGGGAATCGACAGGTGTGCCAGATAGTCGTAAAAAGCCGCCTAGTGACAAGGGCGCATTGTTGCCACGTATCGATTTTGACCATTCTCCATAAATATGCCCGGCCCACTCGCCAGTTTGGAAGGCAGACAATCCAGTAATCGATGAACTGATGCGAGCCGCGACTCCAGCTTCGTTCGTTGGTTCCCTAATCCATTGTGCATTGAGTAACTGTCCTCGCGTTGGAAACGACAATAGATCTAGCGTGTCGACACTGAAGTTAATAAACTGTGATCCGATAAACTTTCTTGCCGCCAGCTCTGCCACATCGGGGATCTCGCCAGATTGTTTGTATAAGCCACGGTCAACACCAACGTGTATGTCGCCCCAGTTGGACAGTTGCCGCCCTGCGTTGAAGCTGACGGTGCTGGTCCGAAAGCCCAGGCGCAATTTTTTTCTGCCTTGATCGTAGATATCCAGCGACGAGGCACCGTACTGTACCGAGGGCGCGACATACCAGGGCGAACCCGCGCCCAAAGGCTGAAAGAGTTGCGTGCCGAATTGGCCTTGAGAACCAATTTTAGCAACCGTACGAAGCTCTGCACCCCAGTCATTGAGCGAGGAGGCGATATGCATAGCATCGAGCGAGAAACTATTATTGGTCGAAAAATCGCTGACCAGTTCCAAACCTACGCGCAGGCGGTTGCGCCCCCAGCTCGCTTCGTTTGCCTTGATAATCACATCTCGTTTGCCATCGTGATCTTGTATCTCAGCTTCTACATGATCCAGGTCGCCACGGCCATATAGTTTGCGGCTGGCGTTGCGGACATCTTCTTCGCTGACGATGTCGCCGCGTTTCAAGCCGGATTGCGCAATCAGTATCGCCGGGTTGATGAGCTTCTCGCCTTCAATGTCTATTTTATCCAGGGGCAGCGCCGTATCTGGTACCGCGTCTATCACTGTGCGCTTTTGCTCCAGCGTTGCGTATTCTGCTTCCGGCAATGCTAGCTCGTTGAGCCGCGACGTGAGCAGATGCGTTGCGAATTCGCCTGCCTGTATCGCTTTGTGATATTCGTTGAAATCGAGAAAACTCAGACCATTCAGGTTGGGCGCGATCAGTATGTCTTGTGCTCTTAATTCTTTCAGTGAACGCTGTACGTTTTGCTCGGTAAGTATCTGCAGCATTTGTTGTGCCACGCTAATCGCGCTGCCTAATTCACTTTCTTCTGCCAGCGGCGTACCGACGTTAACCGCAATGACAATATCTGCGCCCATCTTGTGCGCCATATCGATAGGCAGATTGCGCACCAAGCCTCCATCGACGACCAGTTTTTGGTTGATGCGCACAGGCGCAAAAACGCCAGGCACGGCAAGCGAGGCCCTTAAGGTAAGAAACAGTGGTGTGTCATTGAGTTCGACCATCTCGCCAGTCACCAGATCCGACACCACCGAGCGAAATGGCAAAGGGAGTTTATTCACGGCGAGATTGCGGGTGCCATAGGGCAGCAGGCGACTGAGCGCCTGTTCTAACGCGGCATTGCCGGCGGCGGAAGGCGGTAACGAGATGCCTGATTTGGTGATGGCAAATTCAAGGCGCGATGGCAGCAATACATCCTCTTCACGGCGACGAAAATCGAGCGCATCGCGTGCTGGTCTGTCCGCCAAGACACTGTCCCAGGATGTCGTTCTGACGATCTGTTCCAATTCTTCCGCGCTACGACCGGCCGCATACGCGCCACCGATCACTGCCCCCATGCTGGTGCCGACGACGATATCGACCGGGACCCGCATCTCTCTGAGTACCCGCAGTACCCCGATATGGGCAAATCCACGCGCACCGCCGCCGGATAAGACAAGCGCAATTTTAGGGCGCTGCTGAAGTGTTTTATGGTCGTTGGCGAGGTTCTCTGCACTGAGCTTATTGCTGACAAGGCTCATGCACAAGGTACTGAGTAGGGCGAGTGCAAAACGTGACAGGGGTGACAGGGGTGACAGGGGTGACAGGGGTGACATCAGTAACGTCAGTGACATAGCGAACAGTGCCTCTTATTAATTTATTCAGATCAGGATAGTAAGATTTTTTGAGAGAATATTCAAAATATTAATGACGCATTTCTTTGCATGTCGTGATGAGATTGTGTTTTTTTTCTTAAAAACTACCGGCAAACTGATAGCGACTGCCGGGATGCCACATAGTGACGACGGTGGCGATTTTCCCTTGCGATAGGGTTTTTCTATTCAGTACCAGACAGGCATCCTTGCTAGAGATATGCAGCATATCGGCAATCGATTTCGGCGGCAAGATCGCCTCTATGCTGTAGTCCACGCTTTGCAAGGGCGCGACGGCCATCAAGTATTCGTTGGGTGTCACGAGCGAAAAATTTTGTCCCAGATAGCCCGGCACCAACTCAGAATTGACCCATCGGTCTTCGACCTGGATGGCGATGTCATTTTCAAAATGCACGATCACCGAATGAAACAGCGCGTGCCCGCTTTTTACCTGAAACTGTAAAGCCATGGCCGGATTGGCAACGGCGGCCGTCAACGCGTGCAGCTCGCTGCGGTGGGCGTGCCCGCGTGATCTGATTTCTTCTGCGATGCTTTTAATCTCAACCAAAGTGGCCTGATATTTGTGCTGCGCCACGTAAGTACCTGAACCCTGGATGCGCGTCAGAATTTGCTCGGTCGTGAGTTCGCGTACGGCGCGGTTGACGGTCATGCGCGAGACGCTAAATTGCTCTGCCAGCATCGCCTCAGAAGGGATGGCATCGCCTTCCTTCCAGGTGCCGGATTGAATTTCTCTCAGCAAATAATCCTTGATATTCTGGAAAGCTGGATGGGTGGATTTGATTTTTCGTGGCACGGTTTTCCTGCATGAAATTTTTTGGTATTGTCGCACAAAAAAATCCCCTTGCAAAAGTTGTATATACAACTTAAACTACTTTTCATGTATTCATTGCCAAGCGCTGGCT
>JACMRF010000088.1 GCA_014376575.1 Undibacterium sp. | reverse complement strand
GCTTCTCATAGAGTGTTGTGTCTTTCATTATGTCTTCGCGTGGATTGATGCGTTCGTCATTAAGTCACATTGGTCTTCATGGTTGGACGCAGTAACCCGTTGCATCCAACCATGAAACAGTTTATTTTAACAGCGCGCGTCAATGGTTCGCTTCGCCGGATAAAGCCCCGCCATTGACACAATGCGAGCGTCGGGTAATCGCACAAAAAAAACAAAAACTTAATTAAAAATCCCACGGGATTTCATGAAGAGCCACTTAACGAAGTAATGAGCAAGTTAAGGACTTCGAGCTTTTCCTTCGTTTCTTTAAAAAAATTATTTGTGGCTGGTGCGTCCATTAATATTTCCGATGCCGTTTGCGTGGTAGAGCTGATTGTGTTTGATATTCGTTCGCGATCACGATTGGAATGCCGGGACAAAGGTTTATTGCGAATCACATTTTTGAATCTCAGTTTTTCGTCTAATATTTTCTTTTTTTACCGCCAAATAAATTTGAGCTGCGTTAAATGGTATTTCTTCTGACAAAAATTGACTTACGGATGTTGAGTGGCAATATCTCCCGTTTGCCGACTCCGTTGAGGGAGTCATGCTGAGAAAGACTAAGTACTGTGCAACTTTAAAGTTGCCTTTATTTGATTTCGTTTGAGTTTTAAATATCAAGTCTGGAAAATTATCGTTGTTCAGATCGAATACCACGGGTTTCGATAAACCTCCGCATTGATCCAATTCGCTTTTTTCTGGTGCCGATACGACATCTAGTTTGTTTGTTTTAAGATTCTTGACTGCCAATTTACAAAATGCATTCATGGAACCTGCATAGCTCAAACGAAATGGTTGTATCACAACAATAGGCTCTGAATTTACTGAGACTGTTTTGCCGCCATCACCGGTCGTGTGAATTTGTGGATCGCCAATATTGTCAGTGTTTTCAATATTTAGTTTTTTAAAGAAATCGACAAGATCACTCAATGGTATGGTCATATTTTTTGAGGGAACGACTGTAAATTTTTCGTTGTTGGAATTTGTGTCCGCCGCACTAATTTGGTTAAAAAGCAGACCAAAACAAATGCAAATCGTGGAGGATAATTTCATGAAATGTTCTTTCTATCTTTTCGAATTAAGGTCTTTGGGGTGTGAAATCGACATAAACGACGTGAGTGTTATTTCCATGGACAACTGAAAAACTAGCAGAAGTGCTTGCTTCGATTGTGTCGCCAAAAAATCTATTAATATAGGCCGCGTAACTCTGTCTTTCGGCAAAACCGTACCCACCACCATTTACCAGAACCGATGTTCGTCCTACGGCTTCATGAGTTACTCCTCTGTCGCATACACGATTTATGTTGGACTCACTATTTCCAATTGATTTCGACACCCAGTAATGAGCTCCAGAATCACAAGCTTTAAAAGAATCCGCTGCAATGTCGTCTGGATCGAAACCCCTAGCCCATTTCTTAGGAATTCCTACCACTACTCCATGAGATCGGGGATCTGACCAGTAGTGGGTAGATGTCATGCTCATCCTATTATCTTTATATATGTGTGTTTCAGCGACATCCGAAAATTTGCGATATTTTCCATAGCTTTCATAATTACTTGCCCAGGTAAGTTGCATGATTCCCCTACCGTAAAACGCACCGTAATATTGCATCGTCACAACTGGCCAATATAAAGCTCCTGTTATTTTCTTTTTTTGTTGTCTAGCTTTTCCTAGCTCCCTCATTGTTTGCCATAACGCCGTCTCAATATAAGTTTGAGCCAAAAAATGTGTTTGTCTCGTATAGCTAGTTATGCAGTATTTCCGAAACGTCCTATTTAAATCTAATTGATAATCTGTGAAACGTGCATTCGATGTTGTCCACGGAATCGTTGACAGAGTTGCAGAATTTGGACCATGTTTCCTTGGCAATAACTGCGCCAATTCATTTAAACTCAGCCATCCACAAGTCCTAAAATGCTTTATAAATTGTATAGGATGCCAATGCCACAAAGCTGTGTCCAAGGCTTGTAGCGAAAAGCACAATGCTGTGATATGCGCCTTAAGTTCCGTAAAATCTTCATCAGTTATCGGTACTGGATTTTCTTCTGACTGAATTTTCAACCAACTCCAGCGCTTATCGATGGTAGAAATTTGCCATTCGGACGGAAATTTGCAGATTGTCTTCTCAAGCTTGGCCATGACCGCTGGATCGTTCAAAGCCACAGCTGCTTCAATAGGATCAACTTTACCGTTGCCGCTGATATCAAGCCAATTTTTAATAGTCGTCGAATCACAGTGGCTGTCTAAATCTTGTGAGTCGTCAATAAATTTCCAGCCGCGCCAATGAGGGAAATCTGCATCACTAAATTTAGTAACTGCTGCGACGTTAAGATTTACCCAGCCTGTGCCACCCGGGTAATTTACTTGTCGCCAATGGGGTACATCGGCGGGTGTGAGCGTCTCGTGAGCTGTATTGATGACACGTCCAAAACGCAATAATTCATACACTGCACTAGGTGCTGGTTGTGATGTAGCTGGAAATGCTTTGCTTATACTTGTAGCAGTAGCGTAAAGTTGGTATTCACCACTTGGTTCTCTCAATTCGCGGCCTACATTGCTTCCGTCTAACTTATAAGTAGAAAAATATGTATCGCCGCGTCTTTCAAGTACACCAGTACCGGCAGCATGACGCATTCCGATTACCAATGCTTCAGTCGTATTGTGTTTTGCTGCCAATGCAACTAATGACGGAAGCGGAGCAGTTCTATGAGGTTTAGGTGGTTGAACATGTGCACCTACTAGTTGGGGAAGTGGAAGCTCTGAAAAAATTTGGGTTCCAATTGGCAAAACAAAATACATTTCACCGTACACCGCATCAGCTCGGCCATTTTGCGCCATATTGACGTCACCACTAATGCGCCCTGTTAATTTGCGTAAATTGGCATCGTCACAAACGATCTCGAAGTGAATTTTTCTGTTTATGTCGCCGTATATCTGTCCAGCTTGTCCAAGATCATCCTTGCGATAAATTCGGCGACCATTTTTTACGCTCGGATGCAATTCAGATAAGTGCATGTAAATAGAAAAAAAACTCACCGCTACGGCGTTTTGACCTTCGCCAATTTCTGTGTCGTGGCGAATAACAATACAACCGTTGTCGGTCCATCTACCACGATAATTTTGCGGATGTTTAATGTCATCTTCCCTTGCAATAGGGGCACGTTTAAATACGACTGTACCATCGGCAATCGCGCGCACTCGATGGCTTACGTTACCATTCAACGGTGCAGTTAAATGCATACCACCGTGCCACCCTAAATCGAAACTAAGCGGGAAAAAGCCATCCCCTGGACGCCCCCCTGGCATAGCTACATCTAGCCAGTTTTCATCGGTTTGATTTTCCTGTTTGTTTGGTAAAAATGGTGGACTAATGAGCATTTTTATTCCTGATATTTTGTTCGAAATTAAAGTGAGAATGGATATTTATGATTTAATTTGAAATCGCCTTTTGGCATTAGAGGTAGTTCATAATTAATCCTCTCAGCCCCCTCAAACACCCTCATCCCCGCCTGCACAAGAATCTTGCCCGGACACTGCACAGTAATATTCCCAACCGCTATCGTAATATTTGCGCCACCAGCGGTACTGAGTGAAATACTCTTGGCCGCTGCCCAATCGATATGCGCGTGGCTGCTGAGGATATTGATTTCATCTCTGGCTGCAATATTGATGGTGTCGCTTTGCGCCTGAATATCTATCGCGTCTTTGGCGGCGATCAGTTGTAAGCCGATATTGTTGTCACCCGGTTTGACTGCGCCTGCGAGTATGCCGATGGCTTGGCCTGTGTGCATGCGGAACTGGTTGCCTGTCATGAATTGGGTGTCTAACCCACTCATGATTGTGGTGGTCTCGCCGTTGTTGATTTGCAGGTCTTGTCCCGCCACCATTGAGAGACCACCTTTGGCCGCAATCGCGATGATGGGGTTGGTGCTGTGCGGTAGCTTGTCTTGGCCTGGGCTGGTGCTTTTATCTGCTGCGTCACTTCTGGCTTCTGCCAACGTGTCTTGATTGAGCATGCCAGAAACTGCGGTGTGCAATCCCTTGATCGGCGCTTGTTTTTTGTTGTCTTGCGCGATATGGCTGCTGTTGGCGGCGTAGCTGCCGATGTGGCTGGCGAACTGGACTGTTTGATGGGTTTTTGCCGCATCGCTGAAGGTCTTAGCTAACATAGTCGCCTGTTTCATCATGGCCATACCAGGCGCGTTGTCGCCGGCGTAATCGCGTTTATTTTCGCTGTGTTCGGCTTTGTAGCTGCTGATTAATAGGCCATTGCCTGCACGTATCGCGCCATAGCCGTCGGTGCGTAGTTCTGCGCCTAAGCCTCTAAAGCTGCCGCGATAATTGTCTGCGGTATGGAGTAGGTGGCCGAGATTGAGTTCAGTTGCGGCCTGCGTGCTTTTAAGCTGGATGCGACCTTGTTTGTCAGTATCATCAAAGACGAGTTGGTTGTAGCCGCTGCTACCAAATTCTTTGCTGCGGATGCCAGTAATGGCGCTGCTATTGCGATGACCTGCGGTATCACTGGAGGCGCCGTGCCAGACCGGGCTATGGCCGCCAGCGAGATTGGCTTGTGCGCTCACTGCATGGTCGTGCGCTAGTTCAAAGACGGTGACATTAGTTTCTTTATTTTTGTTACCGCCCGGCGTCGGTATGGTGCCGCCTTCGCCCTGGCCGTTGTAGAGGGCGCCGAAGATCACAGGCCGGTCGATGTCTCCCTCGATAAATTTTACCAGCACTTCTTGTCCTATGCGCGGTAGAAACTGCACGCCCATGCCAGCTCCGGCGGAGCGTTGGGCAACGCGTACCCAGCAGGTGGCGTTATGGTCTGCATTGTCACCCCCGTGTTGTCCTTGCCAATGAAAGCGGATACGCACTCTGCCTAAGCGATCGCAGTAGATTTCATTGGCGCCAATCGGGCTCGCTTCGCCATTGGCACCGACCACGATGGCCGTTTGGCTGCCGTGCGTAGTCGGACGTGCATTGTGATGTGAACTATCGCTTTCGATGTGCACAGGCCGCCATGGAATATCGGCGCGTATCGCTTCAAAGTGATTGGCGTAGCCGAGTTTTTTGGCTTGGGTTAGGACTTGCTGGAGTTGCTGCTTGTCTTGCTGCTTGTCTTGTTGCTTGTCTTGCTGTTGCTGCTTATGGTGTGGCTGATCGCCATAGGCGTCGTTTGGGCTGTGGATGCATTCTTCCAGCAAAGTAGGAATCGAACCGAACAGTTCAGCTAAGGCTTCTTGCGTATGCTTGGGTAGGTTGTTGATGCCGATGCTGGTGACATTGAGTACCACGAAACTAGGATCAGGCTCACCGAGTTTTTGTAATGGACCTTGGCTTAAACTGAAGCGGGTACCGGCACGCAAGCTGCGAACTGTCGAATGCGCTTGCCATAGTTTGTTGCGCGCTTCCAGCGCCTCCATCTGGATTTGGGCGTAGCGCCGCGCTTCTGATGCTGTGGCGTAAGCATATATTCCGGGCGCATCATAGCTTTCTATCACGGGCGCATTCTTGCCACCGTAGTCGTGGTTGGTCGGTACGCTGGCGCTAATAGCTTGCTTGGCTTTGTAGTCTGTCGTGAGTAGCGTGGTGATGGCGGCATGCAGCGTACGTTTGGCGCTGAGTATTTGAATTGCATCTTGTGCTTCGCGCGCGCGTCCACCATGAAAGCGGATACCAGCCCCACCTAAGGCGTGTTGGCTACTTTCATTTTCTGGGGTGGCGCACAGTTGCGTGCTATCAAAGAAGAGGACAACGCGATGGCCGCTGGGGGCAGTCTCGTCTTCTTCTACACGCCAGTTGAGGCCTTCTTCGACGAGCAGGCGGCTGATGAAATCATAATCGGATTCTCGGTATTGGGTACATAGGCTGCGATCGCGCGCCTCTTGCATGAGGGGGGCGACTTCGTCACTCCAACTCCAGGCGGCGTGGGCAGAATAATTGGTGAACACCGATTCGACGATGGCGATGACGCTTTTGTCTTGCCAGACACGGTTGGTGCGGCATTGGGTTAGCAGCCACATCCAAGGCACCAGGCGGATGCGGTACCGTGCCATGCCGCCTTCGCTGCCTAGCTTGGCCGCTTGGTGGATCAGACCGGTGAATTGGCTGCGGCTACCGTCCGACAAACTGGTGTGCAGGGTAGCCGTTTGGCCAATCAAGGTTTTAAGTTCGATATGGGCGCTGGTTGAGAGCAAGATGACGTCACGGCTGCCGATGCCGTTGACTTCTTCTTTGGCGGCAAAGGCTTCGACGAGTAAGCCACTGCTGCCCAATTTCAGGCTGTCGTCCTGAAAATTGAGCGCGTAGAGGCGGCTGGCGCTGGAATAGTTGCCGAGCTGACTGGTGATGTTCTCTTGCAGATGAGCAACTTGCGCTTGTAGGTCAAACAATCGGGCCATGATTTACCACTCCTGTGATGCTGCAATATTGCTTTGAATAATCACTTAAATAGTAATCATAAAAAAGTTATGCATTGCATCATAAACATGATTTTATGGCAATAAATGACACACTTGCTTACATTTTTGGCGGTGATGAACAAAGGATTCTAGAAATGGTATCGCCCAGAACGCACTGTTTGTGCGGGTGTGCAGCCATGCACCTTGGAAAGGCGCATGGATAGGGCGCTGCGGCCTGCCACTACATTAATTTGGTAGTAGCAATCATGGTGAAGTAGGGGGAGTTTAGGCTTAGCGTTTTATTTTGCGCGAGGTCTTTTGCAGCAACTTCTACTTCCTTCGCTGCCAGCAAGACATTTTTCGATATCCTGCGGGTGCTTATACATGTCTGCCAAACGCTAGCGTGACATCAACCTTGTGCCTGCCCGCGTCAACCAAGGGCAGCGTTAAGTGTGGGCCAAATGACCAGCTATTTATGTAAGCCGATTGTTCTGCAATCCTTACTCCAGCAAGCATGATATCCGCTGAAGTGTTCAAGTACCAATACAGGCATTCATAAAAAGACTGCTAACCAGTCTTGCTGGTCGCCGCTTATTGAGCAAGGTGATGCATGAGTCAAGCAATTTTTCTTAAGTATTTTTTTGCGCGAGAGACCAATCCTATTGGCAAGATATGCGGCGCTGTATTGCTTACAAAATGTTCTCACTTGAGTAAGTATTGGTGCTTGTACCTTGCACTATAATCAACAAATCTTGTACTTTAAAAATTCTCATCCAGTACACAAAAATACATAACTGAGTGCTTTAAGCAAATATGATTATTTTAATAGCAGAATTCATTGCCCAAGTATCGTGTGGCCGCAGGAGGCACCAATGTTGATTAAACGCCTGGTTCCTGTACAAACCAAATTGGACTACGCCGCTTCGCGATTAAAATTGATCGTAGATGCAAAGAACATCTATCGCATGCTCG
>JACMRF010000087.1 GCA_014376575.1 Undibacterium sp. | reverse complement strand
GCAATCACTTTTCCAAAGCTCCGAAAGAAATACCCAACCGTCGCCTTGCTGAACAGGCTTGGGTGATGTGGGACGACGTCATGTGCTGTGACAGCTACTTGAACCCCTAACAAGCGGATGAATCGCACGATCAGGGCATCAATGAAAGGTAAGCCGATCCAGGACTGAAGCAAAAGAATGTTTGGCCTACGCCGCAATACTAGAGCAATAAAGGAAAAGTAATCAACTACTAAATTGCGAAATCTACGAAAAACAGGGATGACATTTATCTTTGAACTAAGTGGGTGTCTTAATGCATTTGCAGCAGTAATAAAACTAACACTGTAACTACGCTGAAGTTCTAGTATCAAACACAAAGAATAATCCGTCACACCAGAATCACCAGTGCGGCAAACCACGAAAACAGTTGACTCTTTTGAGTTATAACAATTCATCCGTGTCTAACTAAATGCAGGAACAAGTTGTAATACAAAATCATCACAATCGTTCTAGTTGACCTATGCCAAACAGTTTGCGTGCGAGTCGATAAACAAATTTCCAAAAATATAAATAATGTGAGGAATAGTGAAGTCTAAGTATTTTGAACTTTTCATGTTCAACCTCATCAGCCTTAGTGGCAGACACACCATGGCCGTCATAAAAAGCAATATCACGATCAAAATACACACCCTTATATTTTTGCCGAAAGATTCGAAGAAACCAATCAAAATCCGCAGCCAATTTATATGACAGATCAAAAATGCCAACATCAGAGAATAAACTACGCTTGGCGAAAACTGCTTGGTGGCAAAGGTCTGAAACAGGTAAGGTAAATGAGTTGATATGCGCAAATCGACGACGACCTGAAATATTCTCCCATACATAAATCACATTTCCGAAAAGCAAGGATGGGTTCGAATGTTTATCTGCAAAGGCTGAAATATCGGCAATGACGTTTGCATCGGTGAAAACATCGCCTGCATTCAAAAAATATACATAATCACCCGTGGCCATCCGTACCGCCTTGTTCATTGCGTCGTAAATGCTGCTATCTTTTTCGGAAATGATTTTCAACGGAGATGCTAAAAAATTTTTAAAATATTTTAGTGTGCTATCCGTTGATGCGCCATCTATTACAACATACTCATGAGGCGTATAAGTCTGAGCAGATACACTTGCAATGGTTTTTGCAATTAGATGCTCTGCATTTCGACAAACAGTAATTATAGTAATACTAGCCATTTTTAATCCAAAGTCATAAAGTATCTACTGGATTACCAATATTCGTATAAATTCGAGTTTTACATCTATTAAATGCGAAACAATTAAAATATCCATACCAATTCAAAGTTGGGTGCCATCTAAAATTAGTCAATTGCTTGACTGAAATACATTCAATGGCGCGAGGTTCTTCCGTGACTATCCTTTTCTTGAATCTTAAAAACGCTAGCTCCCAACGTCAGAAACACAATCATTGAAGCGTATAACCAATACATTTCCAAATATGAATGTGATGGTACAGCCTCAGTTGCGCCTTGTAAGCCCCCATATATGAAGAATGCAAGCAAGATGTACCCAAGAAATCCAAATTTAATAATAATGCTACGACAAACATCAATTAGTCGCCATAACAATAAAAACACTAGGCCAAGACCAAAGTAGCCAATATCGAATATTGTTTGCAAATCAAAATTGTGTAAGTGCATCCTGAGTGCATGTCTCCCACCCCCAATTTGATATCCATAGTAAGAAGACACTCCAGATATGCTTTGACCATGGGTGCCAAAGCCAATGAAGTGTAGTGGCATTAATTGGCTAAGTTCTCGCCACGCTGCATCCCAGACTAGAGGGCGGCCCGTTAATAAAGCATGCCCAGCATCAAATGAAGATTGTCGCGATACCATATTAATGGCGTCAGAAATCGGCAAATATGGAAGTACTAATAGGATAAGGAATGGTAAGGTTCCACTAAAAATTATGATCTTAAATGTGTGCTTATAGGCTATATTTTTAAATAATATAAGCAATATACACGTGAGCACTGCAGCGGCAAGTGCCCCCCTAGAGTCCAGCATCGCTATAGCGATCAACGCACCCATTGTTGCAATGATATGAAATATTGTTAAATATCCATTTTTCTTGATATGTGAGCCAAGCACACCTATGACAACAGCCATACCTGCAAGCGATCCGAAACCGTTAATTCCATTTGTTAAAGGGAAAACTACGCGCGGACTTGAAATACCTATTATGCTCAATAATG
Organism: Undibacterium sp.; assembly: GCA_014376575.1. Next base: position 9,815 of record JACMRF010000087.1, on the reverse strand, counting down.
AGCTCTGCAAACCTGATGCGCGTACATCGTCCGCCGCCTGGTTGCCCACCCCAACTGCAAAAAGTATCAAATTGACCAACACCAGCACTCCTGGCGACATCAGAAGTGCCAGAAGAATATGATGAATATTTTGATTTGGAGTTGTCAGCCAAATACTCAAAAAGAATAGAAACAGAAGGATGTATCTTTGAAGGTTTCCAACAACCTCACCAAAAGAAGACGCGCCAGCAAAAAGGGAGCGCAAATCAGCGATTACAACAACTAGTGTGAGCACTATCAGTATAGTGAACGTACCATTGCCCCTGAAAATATCTTTAAAACGGAGGTTGATAAATTGGGCCCACCGATAAGACAAGGCTGGCAGTAAAAACATATTTTTTAAAATGACGAAGACAAATGGGAGAATACTTAACTTCCCAATCCCTTTAATTTCTATCAGCATGGGCAATTGCATGAACGTAAGGCAGAAAGCCAAAACGAAAAGATCTATCCGCATTAAAGGTACGCTATCCTCCTGCATGGATTTTCCACTGGTGAGTGGCAATATGTCGGTGCCAAGAGGTGTCATTCCTATTTCGCCAAAAAGGTTGGTTGTTGTAGAAAATCAGCAAGCATCAATCGTTCAAAAATTTCTAATTTGCCGCCAACGGTGGCATTTACCACTCTACCCCCTTCAGCCGCAAATATATCGCGTGCCATAGTGTAGGAAACCTCACTTTGTAGAAGGTCTGGTAGTTGCCATTCCACGCCGCCTGCAAAATAGTTAGGATCGAAGTGATCTACATCGGTTTTCCCCGCGATTACAGTCTTGTTGGCCGGGCCTTTCGATGCGAAGCTGTGATCGCAACCAATCAAAGCGATGTCTCGAAAACCCATGTGAAAAGCGATTTGCAACGCCACAAATGTGACTGTGGCACCTTGATTGATACTCATGCTGCAATCGCGTGCGAATTTTCTTTGCTCGACAGAATGCACAAAGCAAACATTTTCACGTTCAGAAACGAGACTAGCCGCATAACTGTCCAGAAAAAGAGGTATATCTGTAGTGTCAAAAAAATCAGCGTTTTGGTCAATAACCAGTTTATTTACTGCCACGATCGCATTCGGTCTGAAGTTATTTCGGCCAAAAAGTAAGTTAATTTTGTTTAGTCCAATGGTATAAACATTCTGCATACCCGATAGATCTGTTTGATTTAGGCTTGGACCATTACAAACAATAACGGCCTTAGAGCTTGAAAATTTGTCACGCCACAGCCGCATGCGTGCGCGGCTACGCCATGCTATCGGCCTTAAATCCCATGCCATACGACTCTTTAAGTCAGGAATAGTGGTCTTCAAAATCCCCAAAGTATGTGTGTAAGGATTTGTGGTCTGGCGACCTTGTATATTGCTCATAGCTTTATTGACCAGCACTTTTTTCTGCGGTTGAATTCGTATATACGCTCTATACCTATCAGGCGCCGCAGTCTTCCTGGCAACGCTTGAACAATTGACTCAAATTTCGCCGCGAGCCATAACTGCCAACTGGAAACAGCGGGGGCTATCAACTTCATTTCGGCTAAATATGCGCCCCCAATTTGTGAGAGTTGGCCTTCGTGAACTTTAAATCCGCTGATATGTGCCTTGACGATATCAAGCTCAGCGTGCTTACAAAATTGATGCCACAGAAAAAAATCACCCGCATAGCGTAATTTGGCTAAGTTTTCGAAATTGACTATTTCCAGCAACTCTCTGCGCCAAAAGGTCGATTCTTGTTGTATGAAAGGAAGTACGGTGCCATAGGCGCCTTGTGCAATAAGGTTGCTCTTGTATCGCTGTGGTTGTACCCATTCAACGATTTGTGAGTTTTCGTTGTAAATGAAATTTGTTGCCGTCAGCCATTTGACGTTAGGTTTACTCATGATGTCTGCGATTACATCAAAAGCCGTTGGATGGTAATAATCGCCAGCATTCAGATAGGCAACAATATCACCATTCACTCGCTTGAAACCCTTTGCAAGGGCGTCATACATGCCGGCATCACGTTCACTAATGATGTTTACTTCGCAATCTTTATACTTGGCGATAAGCGCCTGCGTCCCATCTGTCGATGCTCCGTCAATGATCCAGTAATCAAGTTCCACCCGCCCACTCTTGACAGCGTTCTGGGAGAGCACGGACTGCACTGTCTCGTCGAGATAGCGTTCTGCGTTGTAGCAGGGCGTAATGATTGAGATTTTCATTTATAACAATGTGAGCAGGTTGCTTAGCTATTTCTAGTGTTGGTAGAAGGAATAAATCAGCAAGGCAAATGCCAATACACCCGGAACAAAACTTGTTTTCAAATCGAAACTTGCAAACCGCAAATCAAACTGCTTGTAACTCTTTTTTATTGCGTACGGGGTATAGAAAAGTAGGTAGCCAGTGGCCATTGCAGTAGGCAGAGAGTAGATTGCTATAAAGGGGTACAGTACAAAAATAAGCAGTAGAGTCAAACTACCACTCACGCTGTTTGCAATGTGCCAAAGAATGTGATTAGTTGTACTATATAACTGCATGTGCATGGCGCCTAGACGTTCAATGAAAATGGCGGCGCCAAGTAAAAACCAAACTGTATTAGGTACAAACTGGGTTTGGCTGTTTATTGTTGACATCAATACAGGTAATAGAAAGCCCACTAGACCAAAAGAGATAACCAATATCCACAACGAAAATGCCATCCCTTTTCGTGCTTGCTCAATAACAAAATCTATGTCGCCTTTTGCCATGTGTTGTGCCATCACCGGCAGTTTTGAATAAAATGGAGCTTGACAGAATTGGCTGATTATTCCCATTATTCGAAGGGCTATAAGGTAAGAGGCGACCTCTGTCGCAGTTGCCAGTTGTGCATAGATTATTCCCGTGAGCTGAATAACACCAAAACTCATTGCAAATCCAATACCTGAACGCCATGCCGTTTTCCAGGCAGCATGAATTAAAAGGCCAATTTGCTCCTTACTTGGGCTCGCTTCCGAAATTTGCTGCCACATTTCAGTACGGCGCACAATAAATCGAAGTATGAATGGGGCGATGAGCAAAGAAGCCTGATTGGCAAAGCAAAGTTCAACAATTCCACCACCCAAAAGGATTGTGGCAATACCAGCAACTGATGCAATTAAACCTGCGAGAATTTCAATTCTTCGAACAGTTGGTATCCGGCCTGTTGCCTGTAGCAAGCAGTTGTATGACGCCATCGACATCATTGAGCCGGTCCCTAGCATGACGATCACCCAACCCATCCAATTCCACATTCCTTGCGATGAAGCATCTACGCTTTTTGTTAACGCTAACGTACCGATTGTCGCGAGTGATATTACTGAAATTAATGCTAGGCGGGCATATATCTTTCGCATTGAAGAAAATACGAGCGAGAGGTTTTTATGCACCTCGACCTGCTTCATAGTTGGTTCGCTCACGATTTTTGTGCCGCTCACAAGTTGTGATGTTGATGCGCCGCCCATTGCGTAACTTAATAATCGTGTAAAAGTAGGAAAAAATCCAAAATCAATCAGTGCTTGCAAGGAAATGAAGGTGCTGATCATGTACCACAGCGCCGTGTCCTCAGCGCTGAAACGCGTAAGTAGCAGGGGTAATATGACCAGCGCACTTGAAAGGCGAACCGTAAGACTCCCCCATGTAGTCAAAGTCGGGGATTCCCATGCCCGCCGTAATATCCCCAGAGGCCAGTTGACGCTCATACGGGATCGTGGAGCCTGGCGCTGATACCGCCCGACAAATCCACACAACTGCCGTTCATAAAGGCGGCTTGGTCTGAGCACATGAAAAGCGCAGTTTGCGCAACTTCTTCTGGTGTACCTACGCGACCACTGGGGTGGTGGGCCTCTAGCTGTTGGTAAGCGGCAGCACGACCTTCAAAACCAGCCTTGAGCATGGGTGTGGCTATAGCCGCAGGGCAGAGGGCGTTACAGCGTACGCGGCCGCCCAGGTCTACGGCCATGGCGCGCACCATGCCTGACAGCGCGGCCTTGCTGGTGGCATAGGCCACAAAGCCGGGTTTGGTGAGCTTTTCATGAATGCTGGAAATGGCCAGCATAGAACCCTGGTTGGCTTGCAACTCGGCCAAAAAGCTGTGCGTTAGCCAGAAGGGCGCTAGCAGGTTGACATTTAACGTGGCTTGCCAATCGGCGGCACTGAGCTCTTGCGTGGGCTTAACCACTTGGTGCGCAGCGTTAAGCACCAGCGCTTTCAGCTGGCTCTGAGTGGCAGCCAGCAAATTGGCGACAAGCGATATCGCTTCCGGGTCTTCAGGGTTAGCTAGTTGCGCCATGTCTCCCACTACATGCTGTACCCGGGCCAGTGGGTGCTGATCGGTGGTGACCACGCGCCAACCGGCCGCCTCAAAGGCCGACGTCATGGCCATACCTATGCCACCGGCAGCGCCGGTAACAATGACAACAGGGGCGTGGTCCGGGTGGGTCAAGTTGCCTCCGGCACGCCTAGGTAGCCCAGCAAGGTGTCGATTGCAAACTCACTGCAGCGCACTACGCCGTCTACGGTGTTAGAGCCATTGTGGGAGCCAAAAATAGTGTTGGGCATGCCGCGTAGTGGGGATTCCATGGGCAGGGGCTCCATCTCAAATACATCCAATGCAACCGAGTGCACTTTTCCTGACTGAATTGCTGCAATAAGGGCTTGTTCGTCAATCAGTGGGCCACGCGCTACGTTGGTGATACGAACGCCGTCTTTGCACTGGCCAAGAACATCTGCGCTGAGCATGTGGGTGTTGCTTTTGGTCAGCGCACAGGTAAACGCCAAGAAATCGGCCTCACCCACGCGCTGGGGCCATGTGGCACGCTGAACGCCTTCAGCTACTTCACCGGTGTAAAAGGGGTCATAGGCCACGATTTTCATGTCGGCTGCCAAGGCCCTGCGGGCCAGGTTGCGGCCGATATCACCCAGACCAATCAGGCCGAGTGTGCGACCGGCCAATGACAGACCACGGGGCTTGATCCACTTGCCGTCGCGCACAGCGCGGTCAATGGCAAAAGTTTCACGGGCCAGGGCTGCCACATACGACATGCCCACATCAGCGACTTCGCCGCCAAACATGTTGGGACAGTTGGTGATTGGAATGTCAAGGTCTTTGCAGGCTGCAAAGTCTACGTTGTCAACGCCGATGCCCCATTTGACGGCAGCTTTTAGTTTGCCGGCCTTGCCCGCTTCAAAAACGCGCCTGGTAGCGGGGTCGTCGCCAATGATCCATCCGTCGTATTCGGGCAGCAGGGCGCAAAGCTCGTCTTCAGTCAGCACTTGCACCACTTTGGCCGCAGTGACTTCTACTCCACGCGCTGCAAAAAGGGGCCGGAATGTTTCAATCATGCCCAACATGGGTGGGCAAGTTACTAGTACCTTCATCACGTGTTCTTTCAGTGCTGTCAATCAGTTGGGCTTGTTGAGCAAATACATGGACATCGCTTCAGCCATGTGCCAGCTTTCTTGGTCGTCAATGTCTACCGATTCGGTGCGGCCCATTTCAAACATAAGCGGCTTATTACCAATGCGGGCGTTGGTGCTGGCAAAGCTGGCTTGGGAGAACACATAGAGGTTTGAATTTTCTTCAAACCAAGGCTCCAGGTCTTGGGTGCGAATGAGGTTGTCAGGGTCGTGGTTGATGGCGCTGACATCGGCACGGTAGAAGCGAGTTTGAAATTTGTTAACCGTAAAAACCGAGTCACATTTGCTTTCGGCCACACCCTTGCGGTACAGATCAAGAGATCCTTTAACCGAGCTTACCGAGAGTAGTGGGTTCGTAGTATGGGTCATTAGATAGATGTCGGCATGCACGTTAGCGACGTCGTCGGCCAAGACCAGGTTCATACTGACAAAGTCACCACAAATTTCTGGCTTGCGGTCACGTATCGTGATGCGATTTGTATCCATCAAGCCGTTGTTTGCCAGTATGGCGCGGGCGTCGGTGTTGATGATGATTTGATCTATCTCTTCAACTGCAAGTAGGGTATCCAATATCCAACTGAAGAGCGACTTGCCATTAAAGTGGCGAAAGTTTTTGCCGACAACGCGTTCGCTGTTGGCCTTCATGGGCAACAGGGCGACGATCCGTGGTTGAGTGGTTTGAGCGGTCATGGTTTTTTGGACGGGTTTGAAAAGGGGCTACGCATTCAGCGGGGATAAAAGTAGGCCTCTTTGGCTTTCATTGAAAGCTTACGGTGAATGTGGTTGCCATGATAGGAACCGCTGAACTGCTTAAAGCGGTAACTAAGAATGTCAAAAAAATATTTGCGCAGCCCCTTTTGCTGCAACGCTGCGCCCAGGTCAAGCAGTACCGCGCTCAAGAAGTAGCGGCTGATGTCTGCAAGGCGCAAATGAACCTCGGGCATGATGTATTGCAAAGCAATAGCCTCCCTCTCAAAACGTCGGCGCACTTGTGCCGAAGTCTCACTATGTAGGTGATAAACCACTGCATTGCTAACGTAGGCCAGTTTGTAGCCCTGCGCAACTAGGCGTTTTGCCAAATGCATATCTTCTAGTCCAGTTAATTCCTCGTCGTATTTATTTATAGCCCATACATTCTTTAACAAAGCTGCGTTAGCGTTATTGCAGTAAAAACCGTCCTGAGGAATTTTATTATAGTTAGGAAAATACTTGCCAAATATCTGCTTCTCACTAAAGTGGCTATTATCGTCACCAATTTGACCACCATAGGTATAACAAATTGAACCATTGCCCAGGGGCGCAATTAGATTCGCAAGCCAATATTTATCAGCCGGAATACAATGACCGCTAATAAAAACAAGTACTTCGCCTTTTGCCGCAACGCAACCCACATTCAACGAACGCCCAAAAGAAAAATCTTCTTTATTTATGGGGACAATATTTACATGGAATTCATTGGCGATTTTTAACGTGTCATCAGTTGAGCCGGAATCAACTAGAACTGTTTCAATATCAAAATCTTTGCACTCTTGCGTAGAAATGCCACTGAGCAATGCACGCAGGTGCTTTTGCTCGTTGTAGGTTCGTATAACAACGCTAACGATTTTTTTGGAATTTAAAGTCATGTATCGCGTACCATTACTTAGATTCGACGTTGAAGCTCACTACGGACCAAAGCTGAGGTCGTTGAATAACGAAGGAGACGGAATCCTTCGTAATGTTTAACGGCACAGGTATTGGTTCGCTATCAACTGAATGTATGGTTGCATCCCTAAGGTTAGAAGGCAAAAAATCGCGCTTGATAGTGACTTCCATTGGTTGCACCGCTGAAACGGCTTCCTGCATGGGCGCTGAAACCAAATGTAGGGCAATCGCCCCTGTCATCTTGTTTGAAACACGCAAATGCGCACTCACATCTCGCCCATTGCGGATAGTTAAAGGCACCCTTTCATCTGCCCAAGACGAGTCTATATCCTTAGAAGAGCGTACTTTTGTATGCAAGCTTTCGAGTTTTTTCCATTCTTTCACATCGAAGTCTGATGCATTGCCGATACGAATAATTGTTTCAATGTTCTTCAAATTCGCCTCATCAATTGAGTAGTTTTTAAATCTACCGCCGCTGTATTCAAAGGCAAAGGGAATAGCGCTTTTAGATAATAAACCAACCACTCTCCGTAGATCTGACAAATCGGTAGCTTCAATTGGTATGACAATTACAGCTACTGCGGGGGCTTCAGAATGATCGAAGAGTGAGCGATTTCTTCGGATAAATTTAAACATGTCAGAAAAATCTTCTGAGCGCCCAAAAAATCGTGGCTGTGGTACTCCCTTAATATCGGGCATATAAGTGTCCCAAGGTGCTACAACAGTAGCGCCCATCGCATAATGCAGTGCAATGGCATGCCTCGTTGACTGAATATCACGAGGTAATATGGATGCAACGTAGCCAGTAGGTACTGCACGGGCCGTAGCGGTGCGCAGCGCGATATCAACAACACTATAGTCACTCGACTCAGCCATCACATAGTCGGCTAAATCTGCAAGAAATAGTGATTTCTCTTGCGGGTGAAGGTCTAAGTTGAACGATAGCGGAGTATATTTACCTTTCTCGGTAGCAAGTAGTTTTTTCAAGCTGACGTGGAAATCTCGAACAGATGTCATTAGGTATTTTTCCCAAACTACAGTAGAAGGAAAGCTCTTTTTCCTCAAAATATAGTCTGCTGCTGATTTCACGCCGTGCGTACGAATAAGAAAACTTTTGTAGTTTTCAGTTGATGACGGAATCAAACCTGCTCGAATTGCATGTTGCGATACCTCAGGGCGGTTAATATAGGTTTGGAACCCAACTAGCGAGGCGCTTGAAAAATCGCTATCACCCCACTTTGTTATTGAATATTGAAGTTCAGGATCGTCAAACTGAATAGCATCAGCGCCACTCGCAACGAGTCTTCTTGCTTGCCCCAAAATTGTCGATGAAGCTACGGGCGATGCAGTCGTAGCCCATTTGGCCCCCCAGGTTTTCATCCAGGGGGCTATTATTTCGAGATTATCAAAATTTAGAGCGTAGCCATAGCCCTCCATTTTTGGATTGGCGTTCAAAGTTAACCCGGTGATAAATCCCTTTAGTTTTAGCGAATCCACATACCCAAAATCAGTTGAATAGACCCATTCGATACGGTTGGCATTAAATGCTTTCGCTATTTGAGCAGCCTCTGGTTGTGCACGGCGTGCAGAAAAGAAGACATCCCCTCCCAATGGGGCTCTAAGTGGTTTCTTTGCTGGTGTATAAAAACTGGTATCAACTATCGCGGTGTTCTCATTTGCGACGCTGAAATTCATGAAAAAAAACGAAAGACTTATTATCGAAAAGTAACAAAAAACACGCACTTTCCACCTCACTAATGGATATGCGATTGATTTGCCGCGATACCCAGGAAGTCAGAATAGGCTTGTACTAACCCAGTCCGCAATTGGGTTTGCGCAAACCAACCTTTCGAGTTCAAAAGTGCGACATCCATGAGTTTTCTTGGGGTGCCATCAGGTTTTGTTAAGTCAAATGAAAGGTTGCCTTCGTATCCAACGACTGCTTTGACTGTCTCGGCCAGTTCTTTAATCGTCACATCTTCACCGACCCCAATGTTGACCAGGGGTGGCTCAAACTTGCCGGTTTTCGACTCATCGCTACCCAGCAAGCTTTGGTATTTGTCGTCATCTAAATTCATCAAGTAAATGCACGCATCGGCCATGTCGTCGCTATACAAAAATTCGCGCTTGGGGGTGCCGGTGCCCCACACCGTTACCGTGGGTGCATTGCTAACTTTGGCTTCATGAAACTTGCGGATCAGCGCAGGTATGACGTGGCTGTTGTCAGGGTGGTAGTTGTCGCCAGGGCCATACAGGTTGGTCGGCATGGCTGCCAGATACTTGGTGCCGTATTGGCGGTTGTAGCTCCAGCACACCTCTTCGCCCGCTATCTTGGCCAGCGCATAGGGGCGGTTGGTGGGCTCTAGCGGACCGGTTAGCAGGTGCTCTTCCTTCATAGGCTGGGGGGCCAGCTTGGGGTAGATGCAACTAGAGCCCAAGAACAGCAGGCGCTCCACCTTGTTCACATAGGCTGCGTGAATGATGTTGCTTTGAATCAGCAGGTTGTCACGTATGAAATCCGCCGGAAAGTTGTTGTTGGCCAATATGCCACCCACTTTGGCGGCAGCCAAGAAAACGTACTCCGGCTTTTCAGTTTCGAAGAAAGTTGCTGTAGCGGCTTGGTTAGTCAGGTCTAGCTCGGCATGCGTGCGTAGCACCAAGTTGGTGTAGCCCGCAGCTTGCAGGTTGCGCACGATGGCAGAGCCCACCAGGCCGCGGTGGCCAGCCACATAGATTTT
>JACMRF010000086.1 GCA_014376575.1 Undibacterium sp. | reverse complement strand
CTGGTTCGGTTTTATTGAACCATCCGACGACCGATGCGATTTCTGTCAAGGCGAAGGATTTTCGCCGTAAGAAATTGGCGCGCACTTCTGCGCTGCCAGCATGGTATAAAAACCGCAATGGTCATCGTGCGCATGTGATTTCAGGTTCGGCACGGATGGCGCTTCACCGTGTCAAGCCACAATCAGCTCAGAGCTTCTATTAAATGCTGCATTATTTCCCTCCCCAATTTGTTACAGGCCTTGCATGACTGACTTAAACTCGCAGGGTGCGGCAGATAGCTTTATTTCTCATCTGGTTGAATTGCGCGATCGCTTGGTGAAGGCGTCTATAGGGATTGCAATCGCCTGTGCCGCACTGTTTGCTTGGCCTGGCCCTTCTGCCATTTATGATTTTCTGGCGCAGCCTATGATTGCCTCGCTGCCCGTTGGCGCGAAGATGATTGCGACCGGGGTTATTTCCCCATTTTTGGTGCCGATGAAAGTGACGCTATTGGTCGCCTTCATGCTGGCCTTGCCCTGGGTGTTATATCAGGCGTGGGCGTTTATTGCTCCTGGTTTGTATTCGCATGAGAAAAGATTGGTCGCGCCCTTGGTCGTCTCTTCTTCTTTGCTCTTTTTATCTGGTGTCGCTTTTTGCTATTTTTTCGTTTTTGGTCGCGTCTTTAAATTCATTAATGAATTTGCGCCGACATCGATTACCGTTGCACCTGATATTGAAAACTATCTCGATTTCATCATGTCCATGTGCTTGGCGTTTGGTGTGACATTCGAGGTGCCGATTGTTGTGATTGTTTTGGTGAGAATGGGCTTAGTCTCTGTCGATAAATTCAAGGCAATGCGTCCGTATATAGTTGTTGGGGCTTTCGCTATTGCGGCGGTCGTCACTCCGCCAGATATTGTCAGTATGCTTTCTTTGGCGTTTCCAATGTGGTTTCTCTTTGAGCTGGGTTTAATTGTCGCGCCTTTATTTGTCAAAGTAACGCAAGCACCAGATCATTGAGCAGAATAAGCGGCAGCTCGCAGCCAGCAAACCAAAGGATAGGCAGCTTTGAATCCTTTGAGCAAAGTTTGCTGCAGTTGCTCTGTGTCCATCCCATCAAGGGAGCACTCTGTCCACACTATAAAATTCTTTAGTTTTAGGTGTTCGAGGTGCGAGTGATCCGCATCAAATCCTTTTGGTGGCCTGATTAATTTACCTTCTTCTTGCAGGGCGCCAAAGGTTTCTTTGAAATTCTTGTTTTTCAGCATTTTAGAAAAGCCTGTCGTGTCCGCCACAATGTGATTGCGTATCGCACGCAGTCTGTCAGATGGTGGCATGTATTCACCCACAGCGAAAAACAGTCTTCCAGTCGCATCCATTTGAAAATAATAAGCTGGGCCACCACCTTCGCTCGGTTTCTTACGGCCACTCGGTAAAACGGACGCAGAAAATGTCGTTTTATAAGGGGATTTATCCGCCCGGAAACGAACGTCACGATTGATTCGGAATAGTGCTTTTTTGGGTTCACAACCGGCAATCATAGGATCAAACTTGCTGATATCCCCAACCAGTTCGGTGACGAGCTGCAAAAATTCTCCGCGTAAAATATCATAGCGCGGCTTATTCATGACAAACCAGGCGCGGTTATTGTTTTCGGATAATTCAAATAAAAACCGACTTAAATCTCGAATATGCATGGCTCAGTTCCGGCTATAAAATTATTCTTCACGCTTGATAGATGGGCGTTTGCCTATCACAACATTTAAGCTCGTTTGGGCAGAGTTTCTTAAGAGCGTGAATTTAGCCTTGCTATTGGGTTTCAATTGCGCGATCAGGTTGAGAACCTCAGTTTTGTTGGCGGCGGGTTTTCCTTCAATCGCGATCAAAATATCCCCTGGCTTGATCCCCGCCTTATCTGCAGGGCCGCCACGAATGACGCCCGCCACGATGGCGCCTGATGTTTGCTTGATGTTAAAGCTGTCCGCCATCTCTGGCGTGATGTCTTGTGGCTCTACCCCTATCCAGCCCCGAATAACTTGTCCATCCGCGATAATGGCCTCTATCACCGTTTTGATCGTGGTAACGGGGATCGCAAAACCGATGCCTAATGAGCCGCCATTGCGTGAGTAAATAGCGGAGTTAATGCCGAGCAGATTTCCTTGAATGTCAACCAGCGCACCGCCTGAATTTCCGAAGTTAACCGCCGCGTCAGTTTGAATAAAATTTTCATAGGTATTTAAACCGACATCGTCGCGCCCAAGCGCAGAAATAATTCCCATCGTGACTGTCTGGCCAACACCAAATGGATTACCTATCGCCAGCACAACATCGCCGACGCTTACCAGTTCTGAATGGCCAAAGGTGATGGCAGGTAAGTTAGGTAAGTCGATTTTTATGACCGCCAAATCGGTTTCAGGGTCTGTACCTACAAGTTTCGCGATCGCTTTGCGCCCATCAGATAAAGAAACATCAATCTCATCTGCGCCTTCTATAACGTGATAATTGGTCAAAATAAAACCTTGTTGGCTGACGATGACACCGGAACCTAGGTTGGCTTGCCGCTCAGCTTGGGGATCTGGGTGGTCACCAAAAAAACGCTTAATAAAAGGTTCGTTGAGCAGTGCACTATTGGATTTGTGTGAGTCTTTTGCCGTATTGATATTGACTACCGAAGTCATTGCTCGCTTGGCACCAACGCGGTAAGAGGCTTGCGCAGACATCGCAGTAGGGGCGGCTTCTTGTATATTGACTGAAGATGCTAGCTGGAGGCTTTGACTTGACCCCGATAATTGATTAGTCCAATTGGGTTTTAAGGTGGTTACAATAAACCATAGTGCCAAACTCACAGTGGCGGTTTGCGCAAATAATAGCCATAAACGACGCATAGGGAAAGTTGAGTATGAAAATAAAATCAGTCAATAGAGATGCACTGGCACAATTTCTTGCTACAGAATTGCAAATAGCGCGCTTCCGTGATTATTGCCCAAATGGCGTTCAGGTGGAAGGGCGCTCTGAAATTAAACTGCTGGTGAGCGGCGTCACAGCCAGCCTGGCTTTGTTGGAAAAAGCGGTGGATCTTCATGCTGACGCGGTGCTAGTGCATCATGGATATTTTTGGCGCGGTGAAGATATGCGCGTGATTGGTCAAAAACAAAAACGTTTGAAGTTGCTTTTAGAAAATGATATTTCTCTTTTTGCTTTTCACTTGCCTTTGGATATGCACCCGCAATTAGGAAATAACGCCCAACTAGCCAAAATCTTGGATTTATACCCGGTATCGAGATTTGGGGAAGATGATTTAGGATGGATGGGGACTATGGACGATAGTTCCGTGCGAACCGTTGGCGACCTGGCGCGTCATATTGAGCGTAGATTGCAACGTAAGCCCTTGTTGATTGGAAGCCCAGATCAGTTGCTCAGTCAGATTGCCTGGTGTACAGGGGCTGCGCAAACCATGTTTGACCAGGCAATTTCTGCGGGTGCTTCAGTCTATTTAAGTGGAGAGATTTCTGAGCCTACAGTGCATTTAGCCAGAGAGTCTGGGGTTGCGTACCTCGCTTGCGGCCATCACGCTACCGAGCGTTACGGAGTTCAGGCTCTAGGCGCGCATATCGCAAACCACTTTGGCTTGATACACCATTTCATTGATATTGATAATCCGGTATGACGATCTTAAATGCCGCAAATTGAAGCATCGTTAGCATTTAAGATGTTAGATTACAATTTATTTCCTTAGCGCGTCGCGAATTTCACGCAGTAAGATGACATCTTCAGGTGTCGCTGGTGTAGCTGCGGGCGCAACGGCTTCAGCTTTTTTCATTTTATTAAAGATTTGCACCATTTGAAAAATAATGAATGCCAAAATAATAAAATTCAGTGCAATAGTAATAAAATTTCCATACGCTAAAACGGCGCCAGCTTTTTTTGCCTCAGCCAAAGCAAGACTACTTGCCTGCCCGTTAAGAGGAATGTAGTAACTCGAAAAATCAAGTCCTCCGAAAATTTTCCCAACAACAGGCATAACAATATCAGCAACTAAGGAGTCGACTATTTTTCCAAAAGCGGCACCGATGATAACACCGACAGCCAAATCGACTACATTGCCTTTTGAAGCGAAATCCTTGAATTCTTGCATCATACTCATTTGTGTTCCTTTGAAATTGGCAAGAAAAATGTACTAAAACGAAAATATAATAATCCGTAAGCATTTTTTTTAAATAAAATTTTGTCAAATCCTGTGTTAGTTACGTTAGCTAGTCATGATCAGTTGATGGCTATTAAGTTAAAACGTCAAATTATTCAGCAAAATATCGAAAAACTAGTGATAGTTTGTGCTTCGCAACATCTTTTTCTTTAAAAGCATACTCAGCTACTTTATAATTTAAGGTTGTTAGAAGTGCGTATTGCTTCATCAAGTTTTGATTTTTGATAGATTGGGGTTGGTATGGGTATCGAAAAGCAGGTCGATTCCGGCCGTCGCGGCTTGCTCGTCGCAACGTGCGCGGTGGGTGGCGTGGCTGGTTTGGCAACGGCAGGTGCGTTAGTGAGCACTTTTCAGCCATCTGAGCGTGCAAAAGCGGCAGGCGCGCCAGTAGAAGCTGATATCTCGGATTTAAAGCCGGGTGAAATGAAGGTATTTGAATGGCGCGGTAAGCCAGTATGGGTACTTAAGCGTACGCCTGAAATGATGGCAAGTCTCGCTAAAACAGAAGATAAGGTTGCTGACCCAAAATCAGATAAGCCTTACACAATGGATATTCCTGAATATTGCAAAAACCAAAGCCGTTCAAGAGCCGAACATAGCGAAATATTAATCACTGTCGGCATTTGCTCTCACCTTGGCTGCTCGCCAAGTTCTAAATTTGCTGCCGGTGCTCAGCCTTCATTGCCGGACGATTGGAATGGAGGCTTTTTATGCCCTTGTCATGGTTCTACTTTTGATTTGGCCGGTCGCGTTTATAAAAACAAGCCAGCACCACAAAATTTGGATGTCCCCCGTCATATGTACTTGTCGGAAACTAAAATCCTCATCGGCAAAGATGAGAAAGGCGAGGCTTAATCATGGCATTTATTGAGAAAAAACTTCCTGCTGACGCTCCAGTTATTGATAAGGCGCTCAATTGGGTCGATTCCCGTTTCCCATTGACAAAGTTGTGGAACGATCAATGGGGTAACTATTACGCACCAAAGAATTTTAATTTCTGGTACATATTTGGTTCGCTGGCGATGTTGGTGTTGGTGATACAAATTGTGACGGGTATTTTTTTGGTCATGCATTACAAACCTGATGCTGGCATGGCTTTCGCGTCAGTAGAGTACATCATGCGCGAAGTACCTTGGGGTTGGCTGGTGCGTTACATGCATTCAACCGGTGCCTCAGCTTTCTTCATCATTATTTATTTGCACATGACTCGTGCGCTAATGTACGGCTCTTATCGCAAACCCCGTGAATTAATATGGTTGTTTGGTTTCACAATTTTCCTTTGCTTAATGGCGGAAGCCTTCTTTGGTTACTTGCTGCCTTGGGGACAAATGTCTTACTGGGGCGCGCAAGTTATTGTGAACCTATTCGGCGCAATTCCGTTTATTGGCCCAGATTTGTCACTTTGGATTCGCGGTGACTATGTCGTGTCTGATGCAACGCTCAACCGCTTCTTCTCTTTCCATGTCATTGCTATCCCTTTGGTCTTGCTAGGTTTGGTCGTCGCCCATTTGATCGCATTGCATGAAGTCGGCTCGAATAATCCTGATGGTATTGAAGTCAAAGATAATTTAGGCCCGGACGGACATCCGCTTGACAGCGTTCCGTCTCACCCTTACTACACATTTCACGACATCTTCGGTGTAACGGTTTTCCTCGTTATTTTCAGTGCGGTTGTTTTCTTTGCTCCAGAAATGGGCGGATACTTCCTAGAGTACAATAATTTTATTCCTGCCGACTCACTGAAAACGCCTTTGCATATCGCGCCGACATGGTACTTCACGCCGTTTTACTCTATTTTGCGCGCAACTACTACCGAGTTCATGTATGTAGTAATGGTCAGTATCGTCGCCTATGTTGGTTTGATTTTCGTGGCGAGTAAATTGCCATCAAAAATCAAAATGACAATTGCAGGCGTTGCCCTTGTTGCACTTGTAGGCATGATGCCTGGCGCATTGGATGCCAAATTCTGGGGTGTGGTGTTGTTCGGTTCTTCAGTAATGATCTTGGGTGCATTGCCTTGGCTCGATCTGTCGCCGGTTAGATCCATACGCTACCGTCCAGACTGGCATAAGTATGTTTATATTGTCTTTGGTATTGCTTTCGTCGCTTTAGGATACTTGGGTGTTCAGGCTCCATCTCTTATAGGTGAAAGAGTTTCTCAGGTGTGTGCTGTGATTTACTTTGGTTTCTTCTTATTGATGCCATGGTGGAGCACCATGGGTACATTCAAGCCTGTGCCAAAACGCGTGACATTTTCTGCGCACTAAGCGTTCAAAGGAATAATAAGCATGAAATTTTTTAAAAAATTGATCGCCACGCTGGCCTTTGTACCGGCCTTAGTGTTGGCTAACACTGGCGGATTTCCTTTGGATCGCGTCGAAGACCGCAGTAATGATATGGCCGCACTACAGAATGGTGCCAAGCTATTCGTCAATTATTGCCTTAACTGTCACGCTGCGGCTGCTATGCGTTATAACCGTTTGAAAGATATTGGTTTGACTGAAGATCAGATTAAAGGTAATTTACTTTTTACTGGTGAAAAAGTGGGCGATTTGATGAAAAACACGCTCGCGGCGAAAGATGCTAAAGAATGGTTCGGTGCTGTACCGCCGGACTTGTCCGTCATTGCACGTGCTAAGGCATCAAACGCTGGCTCTGGCGCTGACTGGCTCTATACTTATCTTCGTACCTACTATAAAGACGATAGCAGGCCAACAGGTTGGAATAATATGGTATTCCCGAATGTTGGTATGCCACACGTCTTATGGGAATTGCAGGGCGTTCGTAACGTAAAGTTTATCGAAGAAAAAGATGCCCATGATGAGTCCAAGGTCGTGCATAAATTTGCTGGCTTTGAAAAAGTCACTGACGGCAAATTAACAGCCATAGAATATGACAGTGCAGTGACAGATTTGGTCGCTTACTTGCAATGGATGGGAGAGCCATCGCAAAGCACGCGTAAGCGTCTAGGTGTTTGGGTCGTCATGTTCCTGTCGTTATTGAGTCTGCTAGCATGGCGTTTAAGTGCGTCGTACTGGAAAGAAGTGAAGTAATTCAGTCGTCCGCTGTAGTTAGTCCGGCGGATGTGTTATCGCAGGGTGGGGCGCGCAAACAGGTGCCTCACTCTAATCGTTTTTAAGGAACTATAAAAATGATGGTTCTCTATTCAGGTACAACCTGCCCATTTTCTCAACGCTGCCGCCTCGTCTTGTTCGAGAAAGGTATGGATTTTGAAATTCGCGATGTCGATCTGTTCAACAAGCCGGAAGATATCTCCACCATGAACCCGTATGGTCAGGTGCCGATTCTGGTTGAGCGCGAATTGATTTTATATGAATCAAATATCATTAACGAATACATTGATGAGCGTTTCCCGCATCCTCAGTTGATGCCTGCAGATCCATTGCAACGCGCTCGTGCGCGCCTGATGTTGTTCAATTTCGAAAAAGAATTGTTCATTCATGTACACACACTGGAGAATGAGAAATCGTCCACTTCAGCAAAAATACAAGAAAAAGCAAGAGTGGAAATTCGTGATCGCCTGAGCCAATTAGCGCCATTGTTCGTCAAAAATAAATATATGTTGGGCGATGAATTTTCAATGCTGGATGTTGCCGTCGCTCCTTTATTGTGGCGTCTGGATCATTATGGTATTGAGCTATCAAAAACCGCGGCACCATTGATGAAATATGCTGAGCGTATCTTTTCTCGTCCAGCCTACATTGAAGCGTTGACGCCGTCTGAGAAAGTGATGCGTCGTTAGTCTGTCGCGTTCTTTTAGTTAAAAGGCTGACACCTTAATAATGTCAGCCTTGTTGTTTTCAAGCGCAAAGCCTATCCTTATCTTATCTCTATTGAAAATTTTCTCTTGCCATGTCTGACACGTCGACCAAACCCTATTTTATGCGCGCCATTTATGAATGGTGCAACGACAATGGATTCACGCCCTATATGGCGGTGAAAGTATTTGGTGCGGCTAAGGTGCCGATGGAATTTGTACGTAATGGTGAGATTGTGTTGAATATCAGCTTTGGTGCAACCAGCGGCTTGAAAATGGATAACGAAGCGGTTATGTTCAACGCACGTTTTGGCGGAGTTTCGAGAGAGATTTATGTTCCGATAGCCAATGTTCAGGCAGTGTACGCCAGCGAAAATGGGCAAGGCATGGCATTTGAATTAGATTTGAATGCGCCAGCAGTCGAAGTTAATACATCGGTCGCGACAGAACCAGTCAGGCCTAGCTTTGAATTGGCCGCTGTCACCACCAAAGCGGAGACGGCAGAAATAATCGCACCAGCAATACTCGGTGAGCCACAAAAAAAGTTTGAAAAACCCACACTAAAGATAATAAAATAGTCTATAATTTTGTTCTCTTAGATTGATTGAGAAATTAATTGATCAAAGCTGTAAAAGTTTCGCCGACTTAGCTCACTTGGTAGAGCAGTTGACTTGTAATCATCAGGTAGCCAGTTCGATTCCGGCAGTCGGCACCAAATAAAATCCCACCGCTAGTGATAGCGGCGGGATTTTTTATCGTCGGCTAAACGGTCTTTAATTTCAGATCGGTTTTGAGCAAAAGTGGTGGTGAATCTTGCGACGCCGTTTGCTTGATTTTCAAAGCGCTCAAATCCAGACCCCATGATGATATTGAGCGATTCCAGGCGATCGGATATCTTGGCCTAAAATAATTTCCTGTTCTTCGTTAATATCGACTGTTGCTTCCTCGGCGGATTGAGCAGTTTGAATTAGTTTGGCCATGTCTAGCTTGTTTATGCTGACAGGGACATTGCTGCAAGCCGTCAATGCGGATGCGACGAGCCATGTGGCGAACCTTGAAACATGCAGCGAGACTGAGCGCCGTGAGCAGGAAGAGATTCAGGCCTATCTTCAGCACCTGAATCTGATGGAAAAACTGCGGGCAGAGTAGCGATAGCGACAGCAAGAAAAAACTGGATTTAGCCACGGTGGTGGCATTTGCATCCAAGCTTGATTCTTGATTCTTGATTCTTGATTCTTGATCCTTGATCCTTGATTCTTGAGATTCTCGATGGCGGTGGCAAGTATGCCTCAACCTGGATACGAGCTATCGATAGGCGTGACGCTGATATCGTGCAAGGCAGAGGCATCGGCGCCAATGATGACGATTTTGCCGCGCAGTTCGTTGCTATCGCGCAGCGGTTTTTGGCGGTCTTGATCCTGATAAAAATCGGCAAAAGAAATTCTGCCATACGGTTTATTCGCCCCGCGCCATGCTCGAAGCATGTCGTCCTGGGGCGGAACGCGATAGCCTAAGTCGCTGGCAAGCCGTGCCGGTAAAGAAGGTATCAACCAGCCGTAGACGTCCTTGTACAAGTCGTAGCGCCGGCCAACACCATCAGCATCGTTGAGAAGATTAACAGTGCCCACCTTCCAGTACCTAGCGTCTACCGCCACCGGCGGCATCAGCGCGGCATGCGCATTGGCGATCGCGTGGTCGGTGCGCGCAAGCCTAATTGATCGACCGCCTTTTCTAGTGCTGCGCCGTGGCCATCTTGTGATGCTGGTTAGCGCACCAGCGGGAAATAAATATTCTCCAGTGCCTGATGAAAAAGTGCATCGCTCTCAGGGCGATATACGTCGCGTTCTACAAATAATTTGTCAAATACGACGGCTTTGGGTTGCTGCTTGCTAATGGCATTGAGCATCTCGGCAAATACTGAGCATAGCCACGGCCAATTGCCTGCGAGCTTTTCCATTTTTGCCAGATTGGCATCGTCGATGTTGATGATGACGATCTCAGCATCTGGCGTGAGGCTGAGTGCATGCTGCCTGACGAAGAAATCGGATCGCCGATTTTCTAGTGGTTCATGTGCGCTGATCCTGTCGGGAATGTCGGCAAGACGTTTTCCAAAGTTTGGCACAGGTGAAAATCAAGCGCACGTCAAGCCCGATAGCCGGGGATCAGGCTCTCGTCTATCTCGTCGATCTGGGCTGGGTCCATAAATTGTCTGGCGAAGTCGAGATAAACTTTTTGCCTCACAAAGACATCAAACAGATCGGGGTCGATGTGTCCGTTCAATCTGAATTTGCCGAGTATGTCTAGCGATTCTGTCAGTGTTTTTCCCGCCTTGTAGGGGCGATCTTTGGCGGTCAGGGCTTCAAAAATATCAGCGATCGCCATCACCCTTGCCTGTACCGACATCTGATCGCCGCGCAGTCCGCGCGGGTAACCTTTGCCATCCATGCGCTCGTGATGGCCGCCTGCATATTCAGGCACATTTTTTAAATGTTTGGGCCAGGGTAGTGCTTCTAACATACGTATCGTGACGGCGATATGGTTGTTGATGATCTTTCGTTCATCGGCGGTCAGCGTGCCGCCGCGTATCGTCAGATTGTCGCTTTCTTCCGGCGTTAACAGATCTTTTTCTATGCCATCCACGCCCAACCAGCGGTAGGTGGCGATGCGTATTACTCTTTGCTGATCTTCTTCACTCATGCGCTCGCCGCCAATATTTGCCTTGCGCAAAAAATCCCGGTCGCGATCGAGTTGCGTCAATTCTTGCTGCAGCAATGCATCAAAGTTACTCTCGGTGCCTTCCGCTAGCTGTTGTCGTAAAAAGCGGATTTCTGCATCGCGTTTCAATACTTCAAAACGGGTGTCGATGGTATGGATGCGGTCAGTGATGGTCTCTAGTTTGGTCGATTTTTCAATCACGTGCACCGGCGTGGTGATCTTGCCGCAGTCGTGCAACAAGCCGGCTAACCATAATTCGCGCCGGTCTTTCCCTGTCATCTGGAAATCCGCCAGAGGCCCGTCTTTGGTGTGATGGACTGCATCGGCCAGCATCATCGTCAGCGCGGGTACATGCTGGCAATGTCTGCCGGTATTCGGCGATTTTTCGTCTATGCCGATATTGATCAGGTTGATCAGGGATTCGAACAAATTCTCCAGTTGAAAGATCAATGTCTGATTGCTGATGGCGATCGCCGCCTGCGAGGCCAGCGCCTCGATAAAACGTTTGTCTGTAGCGGAGAAAGAGCCGATCAAGCCGGTCTCAGGGTCGATCGCATTGATCAGTTGCAGCACCCCGATTAGTTCGTCTTCGTGATCGAGCATCGGCACCGTTAGCAATGACTGGCAGCGATACTGATTTGATAGATCAAATGTGTGCATGCCCGAAAAATTAAACAAGGGTGTCGTGTAGACGTCTTCGATATTGACCGACTCTCTGCGGTTGGCGGCGTAGGCGGCAACCGCGTTCAGATTTTGTTTTCCGTCCGCGGTGAACAGCGGGATGCCAGGTATGTCGACCGCATTATCGTTAACGCCGCCTTGGTACATCTGCAGGCTATCGTTGATGGCAATATGGAAGTCCAGATTTTTTTTGTCGCTGCTAGTGCGATACAGGGTGCCGCCATCAGCATGCGTCATCGATTTAGCCGTCTGCAAGATGCGCTCTAGCAGCTGGGCAATATCATGCGTATGGCTCAGCGCTACGCTCAGCTCGGTGAGTTGATCAAGTCTTTGTGCAATATCTTCTGGTGTCAGAGCGGCCATTATTTGCTGTCGATTTTCTGTAGAAAAAGAATGTTGAGTAACGTATGAAACTTGTCGCTTTGTGCTGTGCCAGAAAGCGAAATGCCAAGTTTTTTTACGACTGTTTTTTCACTAAAAGAAGCAAATGCCGCTGTATTGTAGACCCGCCCATTGAATATGGATAGCACCTTGGCCGAATCGCAATTGCACTCGCACTCGCTAGAAATTGCACGTTGATGACATCTGAAGCACGGTAGCGGCGCAAAATCAAATTGGCATAGCCTCAAGACGCAATCCCCATGCGGCTTGCAGGCCAGTAATGGCTGGAAAGGCGCATGGATAAAGCGTGGTGGGCCTGCTTGATTTTAAGGTTGATGATTGCTCGCACTCGCTGCGTTTGATCATAGGTGATCGGAGGTAATCAGACGGGTAGCAACTCGCTTTAGCTGTCTTTCAAGCCATTCCAGCGCGGTGTGAGGTGGTGCGGCAAGGCGAATAAATCGAGTACGCGGCCCACCGTGTGATCGACCATTTCCTGTATCGATTGCGGCTTGTGATAGAAGCCGGGCAGCGGCGGGAAGATGATGCCGCCCATTTCTGTGACGGCCGTCATGTTGCGCAGATGGGCCAGGTTGAAGGGGGTTTCCCTGACCATCAGCACCAGGCGGCGGCGTTCTTTTAAAACGACATCGGCGGCGCGCGTGATCAAATTGTCGGACAGTCCATTGGCCACCGCGGCCAGGGTTTTCATCGAGCAGGGCGTGATGATCATGCCGTCGGATTGGAAAGAGCCACTGGCGATGCTGGCGCCCACATCGCGTACGTTGTGGACGACATCGGCCAGGGCTTCAACATCCTTGCGATTGAGATCGAGTTCCTGATGCAGATTTAATACACCTGCTTCGGAAATGAGCAGATGGCTTTGCACATCCGGTAATTCGCGCAGGGCTTGCAGCAGGCGCACGCCATAAATGGCGCCGGTGGCGCCGGTGATGGCGACGATCAGCTTGCGCGGCGTTGCGACGGCAGTCATCCTGAAATTACGCCTGCAACAAAGTTTGCAGTTCGCCGCTTTCGAACATTTCATTCATGATGTCGGTGCCGCCGATGAACTCGCCCTTGACGTAAAGTTGCGGTACGGTTGGCCAATTGGAAAAATCCTTGATGCCCTGACGCACGGTTGGATCTTCCAGCACGTTGATGGTGATCAGATTTTCTACGCCG
The DNA here is from genome assembly GCA_014376575.1 of Undibacterium sp. The sequence continues at coordinate 609 of JACMRF010000086.1, read as the reverse complement.
CACGTTTTGATCAACTGAATCGCGCGACCAGAAAAGCCGCATTGCGGGAATTGCGCAGTGCCTTTCATGAACAGCACGACAGGGTTAGTGGTAACGGTTTCTTTGATCCAGCTTTGTACGTCGCTCATGGCTATTCCTAGGTAATCGATGAAGTAAATAAGGTGCCGTCATTATAAAGGAAAGCGGGCAAGTGCTCATGCGCGCAATCGCTGGCCTTATTTGCTATGCTTGGCTATATACTCCCCAGGTGTATTTTTCTATCACGCAATATTGGTGTGCGCATTTAGCCTATTTTAAAAATAAGTAAGGGGAGTATATTTTATTTCAGCGAATTTTCTGGATGACTTCTCTTGATTTGCATCATGAAGCCTGCCTTGGGGGGATTGCTTAATGGAGAACGCATCTTTGTGCTTTCCGTTGTGCATGTGAATTCAACCCAGAATTTCCATTAGGATTGGCAATGATGATGGATGCACTTTTCGAGGCAGTTTTGCTGCGAATGAGGCGCCAATAGCGAGCTATTGTCCACGAAGAGCAGAAAAAATGACCGAAAATGCGCCGTCATCATGCCAATAGCACCGCAGGTGCGCCTAATGGAAAATCTGGGCT
>JACMRF010000085.1 GCA_014376575.1 Undibacterium sp. | reverse complement strand
TCTAACACTTCTAAAGTTTCAATGTATGCCGAAAAGTCGTTCCCGACCTCGGTATGTTTCAGCCCCAATGCAACCGTGGCTTTTAAATAACCTAACTTAGAGCCGCAGTCATAACGCGTAGCCGCACAACGGTAGGCGTAGACGGCTTCATCTTTGAGTAAGGCGGCGATACCGTCGGTGAGTTGAATTTCTCCACCGGATCCTTTGCCTAATTTTTCGAGATAAGAGAAAATTTTATTCGATAGCACGTAACGACCAACCACTGCCAAGGTCGAAGGTGCCAGCTCAGGTGATGGCTTTTCTACGATGTCGTGCATTTTTTCCATTCTGTCTTTATATGGCGTGCCGCTGACGATGCCGTATTGACTAGTGAATTCTCGTGCCACGTTTTGCACGGCAATAATGCTGGCACCCTCCTGTTGATACAAGCGAGTCATTTGTGCGATCGCCGAATGGTAACCCGGTGCAGCGTCCATCAAATCATCCGCTAACAACACGGCGAACGGTTCATCGCCAATAGCGGGGCGGGCACATAATACGGCATGACCAAGCCCGAGTGCGGCTGGCTGGCGTATGTAGATGCAATTGATATTTTTGGGAATGACACTTTGCACGAGCTCAAGTAACTCCAATTTACCTGAACGTTCCAATTCAGATTCCAACTCATAGGCGGTATCAAAATGATCCTCAATCGCGCGCTTATTACGGCCAGTGATAAACACCATTTCTGTTATACCCGCTTCAACTGCTTCTTCGACCGCATATTGAATCAAGGGTTTATCTACGATAGGCAACATCTCTTTGGGCTGTGCTTTGGTTGCTGGTAAAAAGCGGGTGCCGAGGCCGGCGACTGGAAATACTGCTTTTCGTATTCTTTTCATTTCGTTCCCCAAAAAAATTTCTTGAATTAATCGACACAACAGTAAAAAATATTATTTTTTACGCTCACTTTTATTGGGATTTTTAAGCACGTCCTCAACACCACGCTGTCCATGTAAATCAGTGTCAACCAGGCAGCGTTGCAAATCCTTATAAGCCTGTTTCATTATTTTTCTTGGCGTAATGCTGTGTGCATCTGGTTTTTCATCTCGTTCATGCGGCAAAAGCAGTTGGCTCGCCTCGACAATCGGATCGTTCTTTGCCTTAGCGGTGACCGGTATAGGTTTCATGAGTAATCGCCTAGTAAAGGATTGAGGGTGCAGGTAACGCAAACATATCTTGGTCTGCCTATCGGTGATGACCAAACTGCGCTGCACGTTACAAATATCAGTAAGTCACAGCGGAAACTAAAACTAATTTAAGTTCTCGCATTGAGTTCAAAAGTGGTGCTGGTATTTTTCCCGACCGCCAGCCCCGGTAGATCGAGGGTTAAAGAACGTTCACTTCGATGCCACTTGCATTAAGCGAATGCCATCTTTAAAAACAGCGGCATAAATGTCGTTGCACTTAGCTGGTTTTAACTAACTGCCCTCAAAAATTCAGTCAGTGAAGATGTATCTACTTTACCAAGACAGCGTATTGCGGTCTGTGCGATAAGCCACATAAAGAGAAAAAATGAATCATTTTTATATCGGTCGGATTTGACCTAGATTTTCCATTAGACCTCTATCACTTCGTAGAAACGCTGATAGGTGCATTCTTTGGCGGTTAATCAACAGAATCAATCAGCTTAGGTATCGCAATTGGATTAAAGTCTGGCCATTCGCCGTTGACGATTTGTCCTTCGCTGCGCTCAATATGATTTGCACCAAACGAGCGAAGAATACGAACCGCGATTTGCTCTTCACCGGCATCAATCACATTAACGCCAACCATCATTCCCGATTTACGCTGCTCAAATCTGTTTTCACCGTTGCTCTCTGCCTCACCCTTCTCCTTCATTTCGGCAACGCTACCGACGAGCGAACCAACATGCGCACCTACTGCCGCACCTAATACTGGGCCAAGAAAACCGAGCACAGAGACACCGGCAAGACCCACCACGGCGCCCACCGCACCCCCGCCAGCGATACCAACAGCACCACCGGTACCCGATTCTTTAGCCCCAGGAGATTCTTCTCTATCACCGCCTAGCGGCAACAAGTCATGTTGTCCCGGTGGATTTAGAAAAAAAGAGGTAATGCCACTTTCTACAAATGCCACTCTCTTTAACGCATCAATAACGTCCTGCACTTGCTCTTGTTGCTGTAATCGCCCCGCAATAATATGTGTCATTTTGATGCTCCAGTAAGCTGAACCAAGGATAAATCGTAACTGTGACAATTTCTAAAAATAGTCAGCCTGTTTGAATGATGTAAGGTTTTTTTGCAGCACGCCAACATGTAATAAGACTCTGTCATTTGGCAGCGATATGCCAAATAAGGTTGCCAACATCATCGGCCACAAGCAATGCACCCAGCTTATCAATTACCACGCCAACTGGGCGTCCATAAGCGGCCCCTGCGTCGCTAAGAAATCCTGTTAATACATCGATAGGCACGCCGTCAGGTTTGCCACTGACAAAAGGAACAAAAATCACTTTGTAGCCGCTGTGCGGACGCCGGTTCCATGAGCCGTGCTGACCGATAAACATCCCGCTGGCAAACATCAGGGGTAGGGAGTTTCCCTTGGCCGATGCCAGACCCAGTGAGGCCGTATGCGCGCCGAGTGCATAATCAGGCGCAATTGCCTTGCTCACCATTGCCGGTTGTTGCGGTCGTACACGTTGGTCAACATGCTGACCGTAATAGCTATAAGGCCAGCCATAAAATGCCCCCTCTTTGACTGAAGTCATATAATCGGGAACCAGGTCACTGCCTAACTCATCACGCTCATTAACCACCGTCCACAGTACCTTGGTGTGCGGCTCCCACGCCAGGCCCACAGGATTACGCAAGCCAGAAGCAAAGACAACGTGCTTTCCAGTTTTAACATCTACTTCCCATATAGCGGCACGCTCGGCCTCAACTTCCATACCGCGTTCGCCAACGTTACTATTTGAACCAACCGTTACATATAACTTACTGCCGTCAAGACTGGCGATGAGGTTTTTAGTCCAGTGATGATTAATCTCGCCTGCTGGCAAATCAATCAATTTGATGCCCACCGACTTGATCTGCACTTCACCTGTTTTATACGGGAAGCGCATGATCGCATCAGAATTGGCGATGTAAAGATCATTTCCCACCAACACCATGCCGAATGGTGAGTGAAGGCCATCCAATAAAGTCGAACGAAAATCCGCAATGCCGTCACCATCGGAGTCGCGCAATAGCGTAATCCGGTTAGCGCTAGGCACTCCTGCACCAGCTCGCTTCATGACCAACCCCATCACCCAGCCCTTGATACCTTTAGCGTCTTCTGGCTTGGGTGGCGCATTGGTCTCTGCGACCAAAACATCGCCATTAGGCAAGACGTATAGCCATCGCGGATGATCCAGACCACTGGCGAACGCAGCCACACGCAATCCCTCTGCAGGTCGCGGCATCACCCCTATCGGCCAGCCCATAGCGGGTGCAATATTTACCGTAGGAATGAGAGCTAACTTTGGTGCTGGCAAAGTAGGTTGCGGTCCGGTACCTGCCGAAATTGGTAAAGTCGCAACCTCATTGCAAGCAGTCAGGCCTAGCAAAAAACCTAGCGTTAACGTCGGCACCAGCGAACGGGATAACCGAGCACTGGCGCGCGTTTGCTGCATTAACACCACAGGGTCAACATGTTTCATCACAACCAATCTAACAACAACAAGCTGCCAATCACCACAACACTTCCACATGGCCCATAGCCCCAATCCCGGCTGTGAGACCACAACGGTAATGAGGAAAATAACAAAATCATAAAAACCACAAAAACGCCGCTCATTAAGCCCATAATTGAAGCCCTGCTAAAGTTTAATTCGCGCTTGAACTTGCCGGTACTGCAGGCGGCACCACAATCACTGTCGTGCCATCACCTGGCTTACCGTCTTTGCCTTTATTGCCATCAACGCCTTGCATGCCATCGTTTCCTTGATTACCGGTCATACCTTGATTACCGGTCATACCTTGATTACCGGTTGCGCCCTGAGGACCAGCAGGTCCAGGAATAGCGACAGGTTCGGCCGGTGGTGTCACTACGACGGGTCTGTTATCACAGGCGCTGACAAGCAGCGCAGAAAGTAAGGCAGCGAGTGGAAGAAATTTTTTCATATAAGTCCTTGAGAAGTAAAAATAGTACGGGCGACGAAGTGCCATCCGCAATCAGACCGATACGGTACATTTATCGTATGCAGTAGAAACTTAGCCTAAACATTCACAAAAGAGATGTCCGTGCGCTGGCACACACAAGCCAAGATAATGAAATGAAAAATGGAAAATGATAAAAATGCGACGAGCGTCGCTGAAGAACTCAGAGAAGAATCAGGTCGGAAAACGCTAGAGTTTCTTGCTTAAAGCAATCGTCTACCTAGAGAGTGGAATATCGACATTCTCAGACTTTATTCCAGCAAGATATTATTGGAATTTAAGATCAGCCAGTGGCGGCAACTCATGCACCACTAAACCTGTTTCTTCAGGAACAATCTCAAGCCAGCCAGCATGAGAAATCGCTCGCAGCGCATCTTTATAACCCTGCTCCCAGCGCCACTGGATGGATCCTTTGGAAAAGTTAATATCTTTAGACGCCATGTTCCAGTCTCTTCCCGAATAGGGCAAGCGCACTACGTGCATTGTGCTGTCTACACCTAACTCAGCTAATTCAGCAACGACCGCATCGGTCTTGGCAGGCTCTGGCAATAAGGAATACAGTTCGCGCAATTTGCGCTTCAAACGATGGGCAGTTAAATAATCTTCAATGTGACGTTTGGAGCGCGAGGCAAAAGTGACGTCTTTGAGCCTGGTCTGCACTTCATCAAGCGTCGTCGGTTCTTGCCCGTCAGCATTCCACAAATCCACCATAAAACATAGGGTATCTACGTGTGGCAAATCATCGAGAACAGTTGCGAGCGGCGTATTTGAATAAATCCCCCCATCCCAATACAATTCTTCATCAATACGTATGGCAGGAAAGCCCGGTGGCAATGCGCCACTGGCGAGGACATGTTTGGTCGTGATCGCGAGTTGGGTACTATCGAAATTAACCAGCTCACCGCATGTAACCTTAAGCGCATTGATCGTTAAACGCATACCGCCTGGTGCATTTAAATAATCAAAATCTACTACTGCGTTGAGCGTTTCAGCCAGCGGCGTCGTATCGTAAAAACTTGCTTCTTCCGCGTCTACCTTTGAACCCATGCCAAACCAACTCATCAAGCGAGGTGTAAAGAAGCCAGGTACGCCACGCAATAAAGTGTCAAAAGTCGATAGCGAAACACTAGAGCGACGATGGGTATCCGTTAAATTAGCTAGCGCAATACTCTCCTCATGCGATACACCATCCCAAAATTGCTTCAATTTTTGCAGACGATCAGCTTTTTGGTTTCCCGCTAACAATGCCGCAGTAATCGCGCCAATTGAAGTACCGACGACCCAATCTGGCACCAGATCATGTTCGTGTAAGGCCTGATACACCCCCGCCTGATAAGCGCCAAGCGCACCGCCTCCTTGCAATACCAAAACGATACGCAAATTTTCCGGATTAAGTGGCTTCAATTGTTTTGCTGGTTTCATTGGAGATTTTCAGTAAAAGAAAAAAAGGGCACGACATATGCGTTGCTTCAGCATAAAGGTAGCAAATTGAATTGTATCGCATCAAACCAACGTCAACGCTTATGAAAAAATCAGCGACGGCAACAGGACAAACGAATAAAGACGCGTTGCCATGTTCGCTAGCGCACAGAGTAATTTTTCGCCGCAGTTTACATTATGACTCAGAGATCAAGACTGTCGCTGTAGGTATCTAGAGCTCAGTCTATTTCAGTCATATGTTGATGCATAACGTGGCAATTACCATTTTACAATTCAGGGGAATAACATGCATTTAACATCTACCGGATCATCAACAATCTCTTCGGATATTTCATCGGAACTGACATCAAAATCATCGTTTATTTCGACCAAGTATTCTGCTCAACCCTATCCTGTTTTATCAAATTCAATTGAATGGTGCAACCGGGGTAATATTCAATCGAGTTTGAGTGACATTTGCACTTTGCTCGATATGGCAGTACCTTTTAACTCGGCCAAAGAAAATATTATTTTTCAGCATGTACACTACAAGGCTGGCAAAAGAATTTATACTTTAGGACAAGATTTTGATAATTTGTATATCGTCAATTCAGGTTTTTTAAAGACCGTCCTGGTAGACGAATATGGTAATGAACAAGTGCTTAGCTTCCCGATGAAGGGAGATCTGCTTGGGATTGATGCGATACATTCCAAACGGCATAGTACCGAGTTAGTGGCATTAACCGATTGCGATTTAATTTTACTGCCGTATCAAACGTTTTCGACACTAGCGCGCACTTATGTAGAATTAGAGCAAGCCATGTTTAGCGTCATGAGCCGCGAATTGGTACGCGATCAATTAACGATCGGCATGCTTAGTGCATTAGGTGCAGAAGCCAAAGTGGCGCGTTTTCTCACCACACTTGGAGAACGTTTTAGTCAAATGGGTTACTCGGGAAAAATCTACAATCTAAGAATGACACGCCTTGAAATTGCCAGCTACCTCGGGCTGGCAATAGAGACCGTCAGCCGCACGCTATCGGCGTTTCACGAGCTGGGTCTGATTGTTGTCTACCAAAAACAGATTGATATTATCGATGCAAAATCTCTAGCTACGCTACGCAAGCTACCACAAAGTAAGCCAAAATCTAATCTCATCACCATGAGCGTTCCAGCGGCCAGTGTCGAGAAAATAAAGACATTGAATTTAGCCGTCATGAAAAAAGCTCTTCGTCCATGTGCAACACAAACAACAACTGTTACCGCCTGACCGACATTTCTCAGGATGGCGTTAGCCAATCAAAATATGATGCTATGCAGGATACTTTCATTAAGCGCTCTCATCGTCACAATTGTTTCGACGACTGCCTGCGCATCATTGCCTGAAGTCAATGAACTTAATACTAGTTTAGTTGCGCCAGCGAATCCGACTGTAAAGAATGCACAGGGGATACTTAACGCAAAAAAATCAAATTTTCTATTAAACAAGCGTTGGAAAAATTCACATGTTGATATCGCCACTTTGGCCGCACTGGAAGAAGCGGCGACCGGCAAACCTCTGATTGCAGGCAACAAAGTAACCCTACTCTATGACGGCCCGCAAACCATAGAAGCAATGATTGCTGCGATTAATGCAGCCAAAGACAACATTAATCTAGAAACCTATATTTTTGACCAGGACGAGCTAGGCATTCGCTTTGCAGACACGCTTATCACACGACAGCGCGCGGGAGTACAAGTGAACATCATTTACGACAGCGTAGGCACACTTGGCACACCGCAAGCTTTTTTCGATAGAATGCGTGATGCGGGGATACGACTGCTTGCCTTTAATCCAGTCAACCCCTTGCGACTGAAAGGTCCGTGGGAACCGAACAACCGCGATCATCGAAAAATTCTGGTGGTAGATGGACTTCTCGCTTTTACAGGAGGCGTAAATATTAGTAGCACCTATGCCAACAGCTCACTATTTCGCTCAAAAGACCGACGCGAAACCAAAGTTGGCTGGCGCGATACTCATATCAAAATCGAGGGTCCGGCAGTAGCCGCATTGCAGTGGATATTTTTAGCTACTTGGATGGGCGAGAAATCGTCAGATTTGTCTGATAGCGATTTTTTCCCTCCACTTAAGGAAGTCGGAGATAAATTAGTTAGAGTACTTGCCAGTGAACCTTTAGGTGATCACGAAATTTATAAGGCTTACTTATTGGCAATGCAGGAGGCAAAAAAAACAATCCATATTACGAGCGCCTACTTTGTGCCAGACGAGCAAATTTTGCAGGCCTTAATCGATGCTGCGCGACGTGGAGTTGATGTCAAGTTAATTTTGCCAGGAGTGAGCGACAGCGGCCTGGTATTGCATGCGATGCGATCGTTCTATACCGAAATGCTCAATAAAGGAATCAGAATTTATCAGCTACAAATAGCCGTCTTACACGCCAAAACAGCAGTGATCGATCAGGTATGGGCAACGGTAGGTTCTACCAATATCGACACCCGCAGCTTCTTGCATAACAAGGAAATCAACGTTGTGGTGTTCAGCCCGGAATTTGGTCTTGCAATGGAAAATACATTTTTGGAGGATTTACGCTATTCCGTCGAGATGACCAAAGATAAATGGAAGCAACGTCCATTGGGCGATAAAGTCAAAGAGTGGTTCGCGCGTCGATTTGAATATTGGCTATAAGTTTATCAGTCGATGACAAAATATCCCGTCTCCCAGAATGAGACATAAACCGATATTCAAACCGCGATAGTGCTATGGCTTCGAATCGCCACCCCCCCCATCAGCGTTTCTATGGAGTGAGTTGGTTTTTCAAGCAGATCTTGGCTAACGCAGTAAATGTAAAAAATACAGCGAGCCGACACGTAGTATCCATGATGGTTTTGGGGCAGTATGCCGCCAGAGGGCGCATGGAATATGCGTTCTTGCTAAGGGGAACTTCTAAAAACCCTATTTTTTGACGTTCCTTCACTTCTAAGTCATTGATTCTAATAGAAGTGATTTTTTGATTTAGAGGTTTTTAGAAGTTCCCTAATTCAGACGATACATTGAGGATGATTTCATCATGAAGGAGAAGAGTCTGAAATAGACCAGCACAATTAGAGTGCGTCACTTTTTCACATCAAAAAAGCGCTCCTCGTCAATGGTCATGATGACGATGAACGCGTTTTTATGTCGCATTATTGCCGACTTGATGCGCATAAAAACCCAACTGTCAGCGCATCGCACGGATCACCTAGAGCGACTACCTCTTAATACTCATTTTATTGACGACGCTACTCACCCCTTCTATTCCTTTTGCAACGTCAACGGCGTGATTTAATTGAGCCTCACTATCAACAAAGCCACTTAACTGCACTTCACCTTTTCGAGTAACAACGGATACTTCCATGCTGTTCATCATTGGATCTTTTAGCATGGCTGTTTTCACTCCGGCGGTGACAACGCTATCATCAATTTTATTTCCAACCGATTGCCGCCCTTCTTTCAGTGCTATTTTATTGTCTACGCTTTTAACGCCAGAAACGCCTTTAGCAACAAGGACACTGCGATCAATTTGCGCTTGATTATTGGCGAAACCACTTAGCATGACCTCACCTTTGCGCGTCACTACCTTGACATCAAGACTTTTCACATAGTCATCCGCAAAGAGCGCTGACTTAACTTTAGTCGTCACGACAGAATCGTCAATGTTAGTGCCCAGACTGGTCGATTCCACTTTACTGGTCGTATCTATACTTTGTGTATTGCCCGTCAGGGGAATAAAAAGAGCACTTACAGTAATGGCGGTGACGCAGGTCAAATGGTTTGGTAGCTTCATCATGGTTTATCCAATGTAAAGTGAATGAAATTTAAAATACAAATCTACTATGTCCTGCTTCGCACTTTCCGTCTGTGTGCTAACGAACTTAGATGAAGCTGTCTTTTACTTACGTTGACTCACCATTCTGCCGCTTGAACGAATGGTTATTTCATTTTAAAAAATTGATAGTTATTACGTCCTTTTTCTTTGGCGTAATACATTGCTGCATCTGCATTTTTTATCAAGGTTTCTGCATCATCGCCGTCAGCTGGATAATTACTGATACCAATACTGGTCGTGACATGCGATGCACCCTCACCAATAAAATAGGGCAAGGTTAATGCAGTCAATATCTTATTCGCAATCAAAGCAACACCATCGTCACAACTATTTTCTGACAATAAAATAATAAATTCATCCCCGCCCTGTCGGCTTACTGTATCTGATGCTCGTACGCAGGTGATTAAACGCTGCGCCACTGATTGCAGCAACGCATCTCCAGCTGCGTGGCCTAAAGAGTCGTTAATATATTTAAATTTATCCAGATCAAGAAAAAGTATGGCGAGTTGCGTATTATTTCTTTTCGCCAGGGCAATCGCCTGGTCAATGCGGTCTTTCAGTAACAAACGATTTGGCAAGTTAGTTAAGAAGTCATGTTGTGCCAGATGTAGCATTTTTTTTGTCATTGAACGGGTTGCACTGACATCATGAAACACAATGACGACTCCGCTGGGTTGACCATCCCAGTCGTAAATTGGTGCAGCAGAATCTTCGATCATCGCTTCACTTCCATCACGGCGGATCAACAAGGTATCGACAGGCAATCCTATTGGCGCATTTTTTTGCAGAACTAGTTCGACGGTATTGCGCTGTAGCTCACGTGTTATAGCGCTAACGATCTTAAATACGTCTCCGATGGGGTGTCCGAATGCTTCTTCCCTCGACCATCCTGTCATGGTTTCTGCCGCGACATTGAGATAATCAATATTACCTTGCATGTCAGTACAGATCACTGCGTCTCCTATTGAGTTGAGTGCAATTTCGGCGCGCGCTTTTTCCTTGTAAAAATTTTCTTCAACAGCTTTGCGCTGAATACTATTACGTATTGTTTGCGGCACAAGACTACTGACAAAATACCCTTTTGCAAGATATCCTTGCGCCCCACGCTGCACTGCGTGAATCGCTAACCCTTCATCTTCCACCGTGCTGAGCGTCATAATGGGGGTATGCGGAGAGGCTGCAAATAACAAGTCGAAAGTGTCAATTCCCACACTATCCGGCAACACTAAATCCACCAGAATAGCGTCAATCCCGCCCATGCTCAAACGTTTCAAGCCCGTCGTAAGATAGCGTACCCATTCCACTTCAAATGGCCCAGCTCGTGCACTTCCAAGTACGCCTGTCAATATATTTGCATCAACAGCGTGATCGGTAATAATAAGAATTCGATATGGCATTTATTCTCAATGTCTATCTAAAATTAGCAGCTTAAAACACATGATCAATCACCCCTAAAATCATGTGGCATTAGTTCGTCGGATATCAATTCATCTGTCAATTCCGCAAAAAACAAAGGCTGCAAAGCAGCCTTTTACATATCAACGCATTATTCCCACATCACCCATGTCTATTTTCGACCAAGAATAACGCCCAGTAACAAGCCGATACTGGCTGCGGCACTAATAGTTTTCCATGGATTTTCTTTGACATAATGATCCGCAGAAGCGGCCATCTCTTTACCCGCAACCATCGCGTTAGCGTGAACATCGTGTGCACTGACGATTGCGGTATCGAGCAATTTCATGGCACGCTGACGCGCATCAACCGCTTTCTCACCGGTCAAAGTTGCGGCTTCGTGAAGCACCGCCTGAGCATCTCTGATAATGACATTAACGTCATTGTTTGTTGTTCTGAAATGTGATTCGAACATGGTGTTCTCCTGAGTTTGTAAGTAAAAAATGTAAAGAAGTTAAAATCGGCGCTTCACTTTTTCAAATTTATGCGAGTAAATCACGCATATCATCTGCATGCTCTTCTTCCATCGCCATAATGCCGACGAGCATATGGCGTGTAGTCGGATCGGTTTCACCTATTGTCTCTATCATCTGGCGATAGGCCTCAATGGCAATACGTTCGGCAATCAGATTAGCCTTGATCATATTCTGAATACTGTCAGCATCATCGTATTCAGCATGACTACGCGCGATCAACGTGGCAGGATTAAAATCTGGCTTGCCATTTAATTGCACAATGCGTTCGGCCAATAGATCAGCATGGCCTTGCTCTTCTATAGCGTGCTGCAAAAACTCAGCTTTGATGGGGCCATTTTGCAAACCACTGGCCGTGTAGTAATGTCGCTTGTATCGCAATACACACACCAGCTCTGTCGCTAGCGCATCGTTTAACATGGTAATCACTTTTTTCCTATCCGCCTGATAACCCGCTGTCACCGCTCCATCATCCATATCTTTGGCTGCAGCTCGGATTGCGGCAGTGTCAATCGTAAATTTTTTATCGTCATGCATCATTAACTTTCAGTAAACATCGAAAATATTACGCCACTATGCAAATTTCATTTACACAGTGATTGAACAAATTTAACGTGGTGCAATTTTGCCAGTAGCGTCAGAGAGCACGATCTCTACGCGTCGGTTCAGCTGGCGATTCGCGGCTGTATCATTAGCGGCGATAGGATATGAAATGCCATAGCCACGTATCGCAATGCGATCACGATTAACGCCCGCCAATTGCAAGGCACTACGCACGGCAGAGGCACGACGCTCTGATAAATCCTGATTGTGTTCAGCCGAGCCAGTACTATCGGTAAAGCCTTCTATCAACACAGTGCGTTGCGGATTTTGCTGCAGCACATCGGCCAGTTTTTGTGTTGTACGTATCCCTTCGGGGTTTAGACGAGCCTGATCTGTGCCAAACAGCACATCACCAATAGTGATGACGATCCCACGTTCTGTTTGTTTGGCGGCCAGATCAGCCAACTGTTTCTCTAACTTTGCAGCGCGTACTTGAGCATCTTGCGCCTGGCGTTGTGCTTCGACTGTCTCGCTTTGGGCAACCTGTGTCGCTAATCTGGATTGATCAGCGATCGCATTTGCTTGGTTTGCGTTTGCCTTAGCTTGATTCGCTTCCATCGTGCGTTGATCCAAACGAATTTGGTTACGTTCTTTACCCGCATTGGCAACCTCTGCCTCTGCTACTCTTTGCTTTGCCACTTCTTGTGTTGTCGCAATTTTTTGTCTGGCGAGATAAGCCAATTTATCAATTTTTTCCATACTTTCATTTTTAATGGCAGCATCATTGGCTTGTGCCAATGCATCACCTGCTTGTCTCATTTCTGACGGTGCGTAATTGGCCACATTAGGATTATTTTGTGCAATCACATAATCGCTACGTGTCTGGTCAAGCAAACTAGTGGTCGTTGGCATAGAGCTGCACGCGCCAACAAGTACTGCGATAGCCAATAATACCGGGGTTAGTTGCATCTTATTCATGATCATTTCCTTTAATATTTTTTAAATTTTGATTTAATTTTTATAAATCTATTGCTGATTTGCGCGATTCAATTCTTCACGCATGACACGAATATCATCTTGCAATGCGTCCGCCGCCGCTTGTGCTTTTGCTGAGTTTGCTTTGCTTTGTGCCAGTTTTGCGTCCGCTTGTGCTTGATTGGCCAAATCGATCGCGAGCTTGTAATCTTTTTTTGTCATTGCTTGATTAGCCAGCGCCATTTTTTCGCGTGCAGAGGTCATTTCCATCGGTGCGAATTCGGTACCACCAGCACCTGCTGCGTTATCTACCGCTGCTTTTGAGACAGCGACATCGGCAGTTGCCGGTGTTTTCATACTGGTACAGCCGACTGTTAAAACTGCCGCAAGACTGCAAAGTGTCATGAGTCCAATTTTTACGTTATTCATCATTATTTTTCTCCAGTAGATCGCAAAATCAACATTGTTTTTGCGTTTGATAATTCACTTTACAGGCGTGTCCTACTACAGGTCTGTACGCTGACGCACACAGGATTTTTTTTAAATTCTGACACCAAGGAAAAATTTTTTTGAGGAATTGCTTAAACATGAAACGCATTTCTCTTCAGCCGAAAATCTGGTTCTCTGTGCGGTAACGCACCTTTAATTTTTTCACTCTGGTTTAACATCGAGAGGATCAAATTACATCTCTGTCTTTTCAAGATTAACTTATAGAAAGTGTCATCAGTGAAACCAGATAAAAACTCTTTGCGCAACATTTTTCTTTCAATAAAAAAGTCATTTTTCTCAATGAATGTCCGTGACATGCACGCCGATGATGCCTTGCCTTTGCGTGCAGAATTGTTCAGCGCCTTGCAGATGGAGCAGCACGGACGTATTCTCGCCAACGCCCATAAACTCAGTAAGGGATGGGCGCGAGATCATTTGTTGTCACGCCTGGCGGAAAATGAAGACGTCATTATTGATGCCTGTAACGAGCTCACTGAAGCTGTCAAGAGCGGTCGGCAAGTAACGCCTGCAGCCGAATGGCTACTGGATAATTTTTATCTGATTGAAGAACAAATACGCACCGCCAAAAGGCATCTCCCCAAAAATTACAGTAAAGAATTACCCCGCCTCTCAAGTGGAAATTCTACTGGAAGACCAAGGGTGTATGACATCGCCTTAGAAACCATCTCGCACGGTGACGGTCGCGTTGATCCGGAGGGTTTGAGCAGCTTTGTTGCCGCCTACCAGCAAATAACCACTTTAAAACTAGGTGAGCTGTGGGCGATTCCCATCATGTTGCGTCTGGCCCTCATTGAGAACTTGCGTCGTGTTTCTGCGCGACTGGCGAGCGCTAGAGCGAACCGCAATCTGGCCTGTTCGTGGGCAGAGAACATGATAGAGACTGCCGAGAAAGATCCGAATAATTTAATCTTGCTGGTAGCCGACATGGCGCGCTCTAACCCGCCCATGGATAGCTCTTTCGTGGCGGAACTGGTACGACGCCTGCAAGGGCAAAGTCCAGCACTGATGCTGCCACTGACCTGGATCTCGCAACGCCTGGCCGAAACTGGGCAAACAATTGAGCACCTGGTGCAATCCGAATCACAACAACAAGCGGCAGATCAAGTATCGATCAGCAATAGCATAGGTAGCTTGCGTTTTCTCAGCAGTATGGATTGGCGTGAATTTGTTGAGAACATGAGTCTGGTCGAGCATATTTTGCGCAAGGACCCCGCGAATGTGTATGACAAGATGGATTTTTCTACGCGCGACCATTATCGTCATGTCGTTGAAAACATCGCCAAACACAGTATTTTGTCTGAAGCAGAAGTGGCAGATAACGTGATCCGTTTCGCTAGCAGAAATACGCTCAATAATAAAATAAACCATCCGATTGACGACCGTACTGCCCATGTCGGGTATTACCTCATCGGGCATGGTGTCAGAGAATTAGAGCGTTCTGCTGCGTTTCAATTACCGCTGATCAAAGCACTTAAACGTGCTGGCAGATACGCACCTCTCAGCATTTATCTCAGCGGTATTTTGCTACTAACCCTGCTCGCGACCGTCGCTATTGCCGGCAAAGCCTATTTTGACGGCGTTAGCAATGACCTGCTCGTGCTGGTCGCACTATTTGCCTTGATCGCTAGCAGCCAGCTTGCACTTGCCATGGTAAATTGGATTTCCACCTTAATTACCACTCCGAGCTTACTTCCACGCATGGATTTTTCAACTGGCATACCACTAGAATCGAGTAGCTTGGTCGTGGTGCCAACGATGCTTTTTAGCAAAGCCAATATCGATAGCCTCACTGAAGCCTTGGAGGTTCGTTTTTTAGCGAACCGCGATACTCATCTGCGCTTTTGCCTCCTCACCGATTTTCCTGATGCCGATTCAGAATTACTATCTTCAGATGCCCATTTGCTGCATTTTGCCAAAAACAACATTGATGAGTTGAATACAAAGTATCGAACCGATGGATCCTCCTTTGATTATTTTGTCATGCTGCACCGGCCACGGCGCTGGAACGCACAAGAAAAAAGCTGGATGGGTTTTGAACGCAAACGCGGAAAATTAGCCGATCTCAACGCGTTCTTGCGCGGCGGTGCCGAAGAGGCATTTTCACTTATCGTCGGCAATACCGATGGCATCGACAAAATCCGTTATGTGATCACGCTTGATACTGATACCGAATTACCGCGTGACGCGGCACGCAAGTTTGTCGCCGCCATGGCGCATCCATTAAATCGTGCACGCTACGATGACAAACTTCAGCGTGTCTGCGAGGGTTACGGCATCTTGCAACCTCGGGTCGCGGTCAGCTTGCCTGGTGCCAATGCGTCGCGTTATGAGTTGTTGTGTGGCGGCGAGATCGGTATAGATCCTTATACCCGCACGGTATCGGACGTCTATCAGGATGTGTTTGGCGAAGGCTCGTTTATCGGCAAAGGTATTTATGAAGTGGATATCTTCGAGCATGCACTAAAAGGACGTATGCCAGAAAACCGCATTCTTAGCCACGATCTGCTAGAGGGTTGCTACGCCCGTGCCGGCTTGTTAAGCGATGTGCAATTGCATGAGCAACACCCATCAAGCTACGCCGCTGACGTCAGCCGCCGGCACCGCTGGATACGTGGCGATTGGCAAATCGCTTCGTGGCTGCTGCCGAGTGTTCCCGGGGGCGACGAGACCAAGGCCGGCAAGCTCAATCGTTGCCGCAACCCTTTGTCAGCTTTATCGCGCTGGAAGCTCTTTGATAATCTGCGTCGCAGCGCAGTACCGGTTGCGCTGACTGGACTGCTGATCACAGGTTGGACTGTATTGCCTAAAAGCTGGTTCTGGACAGGCAGTGCATTGGCCATTTTGCTGATACCCACGTTTAGCTCCTTCCTATTTCATCTGCTCAAGAAACCCGCTGACGTGCTCGTGCGTCAACATTTATCCAGCGTCATCCGATCGACCAATCAACATTCAATGCAGGCGGCATTAACGCTGGCCTTCTTACCGTATGAAGCTTGGTTTAATCTCGATGCCATCCTCAGAACACAATGGCGCATTCTGTTTTCGCGCAGACGCCTACTCGAATGGAAACCCTCCAGCGAAACCAATCGCCAGTCTGATAATAGTTTTCGTTCGTATGCTCGCCAGATGTGGATTGCGCCAGGCATTGCGCTGGCAACAGCGTTTTATTTGATCTCTGAAAGACCGATGGCATTACCGGCAGCGGCGCCAATTCTATTGCTGTGGCTGGTATCGCCTTTTGTCGCCTACTGGATCAGCCGGCCAATTGTCCGCCGCCCTGCGCATCTGACCAAGGAACAGAAATCTTTTCTCACATCTTTATCACGTAAGACCTGGTTATTCTTTGAAACCTATGTAACAGAAAAAGACAATTGGTTACCACCTGATAATGTGCAAGAATATCCCGTTGCCGTCGTTGCGCACCGTACGTCACCGACCAATATTGGTGTATCGCTACTGGCAAATCTTGCTGCGTACGACTTTGCATATATCACTGCCGGACAAATGATCACGCGCACCAAAAATACGCTGCAGACGATGGAAAAACTAGAGCGTTACCAAGGGCATTTCTATAATTGGTACGATACACAATATCTAACACCACTACATCCCATCTACGTATCGGCAGTTGATAGCGGCAATCTTGCCGGACATTTACTGACCTTACGACCGGGTCTGATTGGTCTGGCTGACGCGCCTATTATTGGTCAGCGCGTGTTTCACGGCATCCGTGACACTTACGAAATCCTGCTGACTGAAACGGATAATGATCTCAAGAAAAAATTAACGCTTTTCGATAAAGACCTGACATTAGCGTGTCTGTCGCTTCCAGAAACCTTGATCGTGGCGCACGACTTTTTGGTACGGCTCAGTCATGGCGCAAGCAGTTTTCTTAGCAGTCTTGATGCCGCCTCAGAACCGCCTATCCATACCTGGGCCAGTGCACTGACAAACCAGTGTCTCGAGGCGTTAAGTGAACTGTGCACGCTGGCGCCATGGACAAACATGCTGGACCCGGCCGAATGGATACATGATTTCCCCAGCTTGGTCTACATCCCCAATTTGCGCCAATTAGCGCAACTTGAACTCAGTTCGGCAGTCAGTTTTGAAAAAAAAGGAAACGACAAAAATACTGACCCGCAGGCTTCGCCAAAAGAAATGGAACGTCTCCTGGCGCTGCAACAGATGGTCGCCGATGGCAGTGCACGTGCGAATGAGCGGCTGCTCGTTATCGAACAACTGGCGCAGCACTGTACGCAATCAGCCCAGATGGACTACCGCTTTCTGTACGACGCAACGACACATCTGCTCGCTATCGGTTACAACGTTACCGAGCGCCGCCGAGACGTTAGCTTTTATGATCTGCTAGCGTCTGAAGCACGGCTCACTACCTTCGTCGCGATAGCGCAGGGTCAGCTACCGCAGGAAAGCTGGTTTGCACTCGGTCGCCAGCTCACCGTCGCTGGTGGCGAGCCTATCTTATTGTCGTGGAGTGGCTCCATGTTTGAATACCTGATGCCGCTCTTGGTGATGCCGACATTTGATAACACCCTGCTCGATCAGACGTATCAATCCGCAGTGCAACGCCAGATAGCGTATGGCGAGCAGCGCGGGGTTCCTTGGGGCATTTCAGAATCAGGTTATAACGCCTTCGATGCCAGTTTGAATTATCAATACCGCGCCTTTGGTGTACCCGGCTTGGGCTTTAAGCGTGGTCTTGGTGATGATCTAGTGATTGCTCCCTACGCGACCATGATGGCCTTGATGATCGCACCGGAACAGGCGTGCAAAAATCTGCAAGATCTGGCCGCGTTAGGTTTTGAAGGAAAATTCGGTTTCTATGAAGCCATCGATTACACACAGGCACGTTTGCCGCGTGGGCAGAGCAATACTGTCATCCGATCGTTTATGACGCATCACCAGGGAATGGGCTTTTTGTCGCTCGCCTATCTATTGCTTGACCGCCCTATGCAAAAACGTTTCGAGTCTGACCCGCTATTTCAGGCGACCATGCAATTACTCCATGAACGCGTGCCCAAAGCGACTGCCAACTACTCCAACGCTACCGAGCTGGCCGATATCCGCACCACCGCCAACGATCAAGAAATGCAGTTGCGAGTAATGCAACGCCCCGACTCGCGTACGCCGGAGGTGCAGTTGCTGTCAAATGGTCGCTATCACGTGATGATGACCAGTGCCGGTGGCAGCTACAGCCGTTGGAACGACATGGCGATCACCCGCTGGCGAGAGGACAGCACACGCGACAACTGGGGCTCGTTCTGTTATGTCCGCGATATGGAAAACGGCCACTTCTGGTCCACCACATACCAGCCAACGTTGACCCAGCCTAGCAGCTATGAGGTTATCTTCTCGGAAGGACGCGCTGAGTTTCGCCGTAGCGACAATAACTTCAATATGCATACCGAAGTCGTGGTCTCACCGGAAGACGATATCGAATTGCGCCGCACTCGCATCACCAACCGCTCACGCTATCGCCGGACCATAGAAATCACCAGTTATGCAGAAGTGGTGTTGGCGCCAGCGGCGGCCGACGCCATGCATCCAGCCTTCAGCAACCTATTCGTTCAGACCGAAATTATCGAACCACGGCGCGCCATAGTATGTACTCGCCGCCCCCGTTCAGCGGAAGAAAAAAATCCCTGGATGTTCCATCTGATGGCCGTGCACGGTGCCCAGATCAATGCGGTATCTTACGAAACCGATCGCATGCAATTCATCGGCCGAGGCAATACCGTCGCTGCACCACAAGCCATGCTAGAGCGCGGTGCGCTGGGCAATTCTCAAGGCTCGGTGCTTGACCCTATCGTGGCGATCCGTTATCAGATCACCTTGGACGCTGAGCAATCAGCGAGTTTTGATATGGTGACGGGCATTGCCGACTCACGCGCAGTTTGTCTTGAACTGATAGAAAAATATCAGGACAGACACTTGGCCGATCGCGTTGTCGAATTATCCTGGACCCATAGCCAGGTCATGCTGCGCCAGCTTAACGCCAGCGAAGCCGATGCCCAGTTATATGGGCGCCTGGCCAATTCCGTGATCTATGTCAACCCCATGCTGAGGGCCGATGCCAGCGTATTGATCCGCAATCACCGTGGCCAATCGGGATTATGGAGCCATGCCATTTCCGGCGACTTGCCTATCGTTTTGGTGCAAATCAAAAATCAGGAAAATCTTGAACTGGTACGGCAATTGGTGCAAGCACATGCCTACTGGCGCTCAAAAGGTCTGGCGGTGGATCTGGCGATCTGGAATGAAGAGCATAACGGCTACCGACAAGAATTGCAGGAGCAAATTCTCGGTCTGATTTCATCCGTTACCGGCGCTCACGCGATAGACAAACCAGGAGGGATTTTTGTCCGCGTCATCGATCAGATTTCCAACGAAGATCGCATCTTATTTCAATCCGTAGCACGGGCCATTTTATCGGATAGCCGTGGCACGCTGGCCGAGCAAATTAATCGCCGTGATCTAGTGGAAGAGCGCAGGCAAAGTTTCTCGGCCAAGATTTCACCGTTGGCAGAACAGATCAATAAGCGTGAACAGTCCGAGGAACGCCGGCGCTTCTTTCCCTTTATTAATGCTTCAACCGACGAGCAGGCCAGTGCACCTAATCTGGTAGAAAACAGAGTGCCGCGCTTGAGGCCAAGCAGTACGGCACCGACTGCACGCAATGCCGATGTACTAGCTAAACGAGAAATGATACTGACCAATGGCATAGGGGGCTTTACTCCTGATGGCCGCGAATACATCATCACCACCTCCAGCGCAAAAGTCACGCCTGCGCCTTGGGTCAATGTGCTGGCCAATGCGCAGTTCGGCAGCGTCATTTCCGAAAGTGGGCAAGCCTACACCTGGGGTGAAAACGCCCATGAGTTCCGCCTGACGCCGTGGGCCAACGACCCTGTTAGTGATCTCGGTGGCGAAGTATTTTATCTGCGTGATGAAGAGACCGGTCATTACTGGTCCCCTACGCCATTACCTTGTCGTGGCAGGGGCGATTATGTGACGCGGCATGGTTTTGGTTATAGTGTGTTTGAGCATTGTGAAGATGGTCTGGTATCAGAATTAACAGTCTATGTCGCCCTTGATGCCGCTATTAAATATTCGGTTCTGCGCATCCGTAATGTTTCTGACCGAACACGGCAATTATCCGCCACCGGTTATGTTGAGTGGGTGCTCGGAGATCTTCGGCCAAAAACCGTGATGCACATCCACACTGAAACCGACACAACCACCAGCGCCCTGCTTGCCCGCAACCCCTACAACACTGAATTTACCCAACGCACCGCGTTCTTCGATGTTGACAGCAGTACCCGCTGTGTCAGCGGCGACCGCAATGAATTCATCGGCCGTAACCGCTCGCTGCACAACCCTGCCGCCATGGAGCAAATCCGTTTATCCGGCAAGCTAGGTGCGGGGCTGGATCCTTGCGCCGCCATGCAGGTGCCTTTTGAATTACATCAAGGGCAGCAGAAAGAGATGGTCTTCATGCTTGGTGTCGCCGACACACGCCATATGGACGTCAGTCAGTTGGTACTGCGGCATCGTGGTGCCAGTGCTGCACACGAAGCGTTGGCGGCGGTCAACGCATATTGGCAACACACCCTCAGTGCGGTGCAGGTAGAGACGCCAGATCCGGCCTTTAACGTACTCGCCAACGGCTGGTTAATGTACCAGACCATTGCCTGCCGTCTGTGGGCGCGCAGTGGCTATTATCAGTCCGGCGGCGCTTTCGGTTTCCGCGATCAATTGCAAGACAGCATGGCGCTTGTGCATAGTGAGCCTAAACTGGTGCGCGCACATCTTTTGCTGTGCGCCGCACATCAGTTTATCGAAGGCGATGCCCAACACTGGTGGCACCCACCAACTGACCGCGGCGTCCGCACCCACTGCTCAGACGATTTCTTGTGGCTGCCGCTGGCGGTGTTTCGCTACATATCGAGTACCGGCGACAACGGCGTACTCGATGAAGTGATCCATTTCATCGAGGGTCGCTCACTCAATCAGGAAGAAGATTCTTACTATGATCTGCCGATGCGCTCATCTGAAACGGCCACGCTGTATGTGCATTGCGTGAGGGCGATAGAACGCGGCTTAAAATTTGGTGTGCATGGTTTATCACTGATTGGCTCTTGCGACTGGAACGACGGTATGGACAAGGTTGGCCAGCATGGCAAAGGCGAAAGCATCTGGCTCAGTTTTTTTCTCTACGAGGTACTGATGCGCTTTGCGGAGGTCGCGATGATAAAAAATGACACTTCTTTCTCTGAACGATGCCATCGCGAGGCCGTGCAGCTGCAGCAAAATATAGAGAGTAATGGCTGGGACGGAAATTGGTATCGCCGCGCCTATTTTGATGATGGTACACCGCTGGGCTCTGCCCAGAATATCGAATGCCAGATTGATTCCATTTCACAAAGCTGGTCGGTCTTGTCTGGTGCGGGTGACCCAACACGCACAAAAATGGCAATGGAAGCGGTAGACCGGCGCCTGGTAAAGCGCGACGACGCCATCATTCAACTACTTGATCCGCCTTTCGATAAATCAGACCAAAATCCGGGCTACATACGCGGCTATGTCCCTGGCGTACGTGAGAACGGCGGGCAATACACCCATGCTGCCATCTGGACTGCCATGGCTTTTGCCAAGATGGGCGCAGGCGGTGAACCGGCCGACAAGGAGCGCGCCTGGGAATTAATGCGCATGATCAACCCGGTTAATCATGGCAACTCTGCCGAACATATCGCCAGATATAAAGTGGAACCGTATGTCATTGCGGCCGATGTCTATGCAGTCGCACCGCACGTAGGCCGCGGTGGCTGGACGTGGTACACAGGGTCATCCGGCTGGATGTATCGCCTGATGACAGAGTCGCTGCTAGGCTTGCATCTGATGGGGGACAAACTGATGATCAGTCCGTGCTTGCCACGTGATTGGAGTACTTATCAAATACATTACCGCTATCGTGACACGATGTATCACATCGTCATTACGCAAAGCCGCAATGCCGGTGCGGTAGCGAGCGTGAGCGTCGATGGTGTCAGACAAACAGGTCAGTTCATTGCGCTGATCGACGATCAGCAAAACCATATTGTAGAAATTATCGTGCTGGCCTAGCGTGTGTTGGTACGATTAGGGAGCTCCCTGCAATTCGGTTCGTCGTGCGCGCGTGAGAAGCGCACACTAGTTAATCAGTTGTCGCAACGAGACTGCGTTTTATCATCACACCTGATAGCGGCAAGGCTTGCCAATTTTTATTTTGCTATCCGTTCGCTATCGTACATATTTTTTTATTGGTAGGTCTAAGCTGAAGATAATGAAATTTTCTTGATGCACGCGATGCGTAAAAAAATCACCGCCAGACATCAACAAAAACTTTCTTCATGGTTGCAGAAAATAGAGGATACAAAAAATTTAATTTGTCATCAGGAAACATCCTGATGACAATCCATGTCGAAAACCACCAACGCAATAATAGTATTTCCTGGCGTTACGTAAAGCAAAGGCAGCCGCCAAAGCCAATGAGGTGAAATGGGAACAGGCCCATATCAAAATTTTACTAACCCACGATCGGTCTTATTTTAAATTACCGAATCACATCAACCTGATAGAAAAATAAAAACCACTACCCAGGTTTGGTTTTTTAAGGATAGACAGCGATGAAAATCATCACAGCTTGCTTGTTCAGTATCTTGCTCACGTGCGCGTCGATCACTTGCGGGCAGGAGCTGAACGACTTCAATAAACCAAATAAAGTTGATCAATTGAGTAGCGGTATTCCGGCTCCGTCGGCAAAACGCCAAGTAAGCAAAAATGAAGGTACGCTCTCGCGCCTTAACAAGGAATCCACCAATAAGCCTCAAGCTACAATCGCCAATGACACAGGAAAAAATCTCCCGCTGGCAACCTCCAATTTTTCCTTACATTACGCCCCCAATGGCGATCGCGCTGCGTTGGAATATCGCATGAGCGAAAATGGCACACTGCGTCTACGCGGCGGGCACCGGGGAGTGAAACTAGTCGCCGCATGGAAGTATTAAGACCGGCCACATCAATAAAAATTCTCCTGAAAATCAGTATCAATTATTGTAGTTTTATGTACGGTAACGAACAGATATCTTCAGTAGCAAAAGTGACACTATTAACTAGAAAATCAGGAGATTAAAATGACTATGTCGAATTCGCTAAGCTCGGAAAAAGTGGCACGCAACCACTTGCCTCCAGTATCCTATTCCGACTACATTCATGCAAATGCCCACGTGGTTTCCTGGGCGTCTATTTTGGTCGGTGCAAGCACTGCAGCTGTCTTATCACTGATTCTATTGATGTTGGGTACTGGCTTGGGATTATCTTCAATTTCACCATGGTCACATGCAGGTATTAGCGCCTCTGGCTTTGGTGTGTCTACCATTATTTGGGTTGCTGTCACACAAATAATCGCTGCCGGAATGGGTGGCTATTTATCTGGAAGACTGAGAACGAAATGGGCTGGAGTGCATAGTGATGAAGTCCACTTTCGCGATACGGCGCATGGGTTCATGGCTTGGGCAGTTGCCACACTTGCGACTACGGCGCTGCTTGCCTCTGCAATAGGAAACATCGCTACTGGCGCTGCCCATGCAGGTGCCGGTGCAACGAGTAGCACTGCAACCGCCGCTTTGGTAGGCGGGGCTGCAAAAGTTGGAAGTGAGATGGATGGACGTGATTCTGTTAATGAATCTGGAGATGGCACAACCGGGTATTTTATTGACGCATTGTTCCGTCCAGTTTCCAGCACCCCTTCACTCACAAAATCAGCGACAGTCGATCATGCTCAGAATGCAGCAATATTGCTTGAGGTTACCCGTATCTTTGTTCATTCAATGAATACGAAGATATTGCCACCGCCAGATGCCACTTATGTTGGGCAACTGGTTGCACAACGTACCGGGTTGAATCAGCAGGACGCTGAGAAACGTGTCAACGACAACTTTGCCAACTTACAGAAAAAGACAGAAGACGCAAAAATCAAGGTGAGAGAGGCTGCTGACAAACTACGCAAAGTCACCATTTACGCGACTCTATGGCTGTTTGTGTCCTTACTGATGGGAGCGTTTTCTGCAAGCCTTGCTGCAACATGGGGTGGTCGCTCACGCGACGCCTAATCTAATTTCGTTAACACAGATCAACTCTGGAGAACATCGTGCGTTCACTACTATTATTTTTTATCGGCATACCTATTCCCATCATTATTTTAATCGCCTTGTTCGTTCACTAGTTTTTTCAATAGCGGGGCGATTCAGCACACACCAATCAAGTCTGGCGTCTCAATTCTCACTAAAATGGAAAAAATCATGACTGCAATAACCAACAAATCACCGAAAGTTAACACACCACGCAAACCTCAGGAAGCGATCGCGATTTTACGCGCAGATCACAAGACGGTTAGCAAGCTGTTTGATGAGTATGAGAAGGCGACAACAAAAGCTACGAAGAAAAAGCTTGTTGCCCAAATTTGCTTGGAGCTTAGTGTTCATGCACAAGTTGAAGAAGAAATTTTCTACCCGGCGGTAAAGAAGGCAATGAAGGATCATTTATTGGTTCCTGAAGCCACGGTGGAACACGCAACCCTAACATCTCTTATCGCGCAGGTTGAAGGTAGGGAGCCAGAAGGTGAAATGTATGACGCCAAAATCAAGGTGCTTTGTGAGTATGTACAACATCATGTTAAAGAGGAGCAAGGCATGATGTTTCCTAAGGCCAAGGCCACAAAATTGGATATGCTCGATTTAGGTAGCCAGATCGCCGATCGCAAGCAAGAGCTTTTTGCGCAAAGAAATTCATAGTTTACCTTGTTTTTGCGATTTACCTTTGCTACTTCACATCTAGTTGTCGGTGTTTTCAAAAACTCTACTTTATGTGGCTCAGCGTACAGACTCGACAAGACACTCGGAATATGGTGAACATGTCATCTCCGAAAAGGTGAATTGTTTACTCTAACTTTTTCAACGAAGGACTGCCTTTCTGGCATATCGTTTTTTAACCAACAATATGGAAAACATCATGGATAACACTACACACGGCTCTACCCCTTCGAATAATGGACTGTCGCAGGCAACTGATGGCATAGCAATTGATGGCATGTTGTCCAAAGCTTCTTTGAGCGCGCACGCTACCGTCAATTCGATTGCAGGGGCGGCGGAAGAGGCTGCACGCAAAGCCAAGCCTGCGATCGATCAAGTCACCGCAATGGCTCACAAAGCGGTCGACAAGGTGGCTGGTGCTGCCGCACCTGCAGCCGACTGGTTGGCAGAACAAGGTAGCAGCCTCAACGTCACGCAGAAAAAGCTGGTTACGGATACTGGCGAGTATGTTTCAGCCAATCCGTTCAAGTCGCTAGGGATCGCTGTAGTTGCTGGCTTTTTGCTTAGCCGGGTGCTGCGCTAATGTCGAGCTTTGAAACAGGCGCCGCTGCACAGACGGTAGAAGCTGCGGCGCAAATGGGCGCCCACGCAGGCGCGCGTATGCCAACCGCCAGTGTACTCGATGAATTCTCGAGCGCACTGGCATCGGCGCATTCGGCGCTTTCCAATTTCCTTGATCTGCTGTCGCTTGAGGCGCGCCGCGCCGGGCTCATGCTCACTTGGATGATCGTATGCGGTGTGGTCGCGGCCATTTGTGTCGTGACGGCGTGGTTGGGGTTGATGGTTGCTGTCGCGATGGCAGCGATGTCACTGGGAGTGCCTACGCCAGCGGCGGTCATTGCGGTCGCAGTGATCAATGGCGCAACCGGCGTAGTGTTGATTTACATCTGCATCGGCATGAGTAAGTCCCTACTTTTTTCTGCCACCAGACGGCAATTAGCGGGGCAATGCCCCATGAAGCCATCCGCTTCATGATGCGCGCGCCGACACTGTCCGCAATCTATGCGGCGGAATTAAGAGTCGCGCAATCGAGGTTGCAAACCCATGGCTCCTTGCATCGCGGGCAGCTTGCATTGCGTGCTTTGGGTGCGACGCTTGTGCGACCCGCAAGCTTGTTGACGGTGACCACGGTAGCGGCTATTTTTGGCTACGGGCTGATACGTTGCATTGTCCCACGCCGGCTACCCCGAGCGCAAACAGACTCTGCATCTTCTCGTGAAAGCGTTATGAAGATAACTCCTGTCGCAGTGTTCATATTGCCACTTATAGTGCAATACGCGAAGCAGCAATTACCCGCACTGCTTCG
>JACMRF010000084.1 GCA_014376575.1 Undibacterium sp. | reverse complement strand
GGAATGGCGAGTCGTTCAGTCAGTAACGGGCGAGTATGTTGGAATCAAGTGCGATCATTACGTTCTACCCCTTGCTGGCATCATCTTGCACCTTCAGCCTGGCCTTAATGCTGGCCTTGATATCTGCATCATCAGGCAAGACACGCCCCCGCTTCGCCAGAAAGCCCCTTACCTCCCGGACTGTCGCTTTTGGAAAGAGTGTTTTCGGTGTCAGAGTCAGGCCGGTAGCGGTTGCGCTAGTGACAAACTCTGTTCCTGGCGGCAAATGCATATCGTCCCGCATTGCTTTCGGCGTGACGATTTGCCCTTTGCTTGATAATTTAACGGTGTCCATGATGCGCCTTGTTTTCGGTAAGACTTAACGTCTTACTGCAAGTCTGGCAGAGCACCAAACCACACGTGTAATAAAGGTGTCGTTGTCGCTTTAAAAATCAATGTGAACCCGACCCCTTTGATCCCGGAAATTAATTTGCGTGGCAAACAGGTAAAGCTGGCGCTGAGTGAGGAACTACGAAACATCCGTACCACCAAGAACATTACAGGCGACACGATCAGAACGGCAATAGAACGTCGCTATGCAATTTGGCTTTGTTCACAAACGACAAAGGGTAGTCCCACAGAAACAGCGAAACGATATTTCCAAATGACGGGGGAGGAAGTAACAAGACAAGTCGTTGCAGATCAACTTGAAAAGATCAAAAAAACGTTGTTGAAAAATGAGATGAAAACCAGAGCGAAAAGTGAGTCACGTGATGTATGACGTATCCCTTTTCGAGAACTCTGTTCTCGATTACATCTGCCAGCCATCGGGAGCGTTACCCAGCAACACTCTTGACCCCTGACAGGTAGGTCTCGCAAATGAACATTTTTATGCAAGTTTTCGTCAGCTATCAAACTTATAGATTCTGTCAGCCATCAAAGTTCAATTTCCAACCCATAGCGGAACAGGGTTTTATGTTCCGCACATCAAGGAGAATCACAATGCAACAAGTAGATTACGAACAAATGGAAGAGTTTTTTGACTGCGTAGAAATCGAGCAATCGATAAACATGCATTCATGACAGAACCATCATTCATATCTGTATAACAGGAACGGTTGACTCACCAGTCAGGTTTACTTCAAACAGTAGTGCTCCAAAGATGCCGTTATATCATATATACTCGTAGGCAACAACAACTGCCAGAAAGCAAAAAATGTCTAAATTCGGATTAGATCCTTATGCTGCAATTGGACTAACGGAGAATCCATTTTTAGTGCATGCGCTCAGTTCTGATGATCGGGGAAGAAGACTCCTTGTTGGCCGCGATGATGAATTGATGGCCGTTGCGCAACGATTGCATAAGCATGGGAAGATAACCTGCTTGGATGGGCATGTCGGAGTTGGAAAAACTAGTTTAGTTAATGTCGCTGCATTTAATTGCTTTCAGGCATATCTGAGCGGTGAAACTCCTCAGTTACTTATTCCTTCGCTTCATTCGTTCCAATTAAAGAAAGACGGAAACGTTGATCAATTTTGTACTGAAGTATTCCAAGGTGTTGCTCAAACATTGCTCGAATACCGAACCCACTTAGAGCATTACGACACATCAAACCTTGACCTTCCACACTTGGACTCTTGGCTCAACTCGCCAATAGTTGAACATCTAAATACGGCTAGCACAGGTGGTGCTACGATCGGACTGCCGGGTGTAATCGCAGCAAATATCGGTAGTAATCGCAACACTTCAAAGCAAGTAAACCAATCGGCAGGCTTCGCACAAAATGGATTCGACTCATTAGTTAAGAAATGGTTAAATGAGATTTTTTCAAAGCAAGGCAACGGCGGAGTTGTTTGCGTAATTGACAATATCGAGTTACTTGAGACCGGCATAGCCGCTCGCCGATTACTTGAAGCGCTCCGCGACAAACTGTTCAATGTAAATGGCTTACGTTGGGTTTTTTGCGGCGCGAATGGAGTAATTCATAGTCTTGCTGCATCCCCAAGATTGACGGCATTTCTTAGCACACCAGTGCTTAATGTAAACAATATCGCGACGAAATCAATCGATGCTCTTGTTCGCGCACGTCTAAATGAATTCTCTACTGACATCGAAAAAGCTGAGAACGATCTTCCTATCGCGTTTGAAGATTTACGATTTCTTTATCGTATAGTAAATTTCAACTTGCGTGATCTTCTCGGCCTAGCGGACGAATTCTGCGAGTATTCTGCTCAAGCGGGAAAACCTTTGAGGGTCAAGGAACGTAAGCAAGATAAATTCAATCGTTGGCTAGAAAAAGCGACTTCAGAACGTTATGAGGCATTATCTAGCCGAATATCTCAAAATGCTTGGGCAGTTCTCGATGTGGCGATGAGCCAACTTTTCAATGGGAATTTTGGAGCTGCAGATTATTCATCTTTCAATCAAAACAGTACCATTCCATTTGAAAAAAGTACTTTTGGAAAATGGCTGCGTGAATTAGTAAAATTGGGACTTTTGAGTAAGTCATTTGATGAAGATCTAGGTGATGAAGATGGATTTAATCGTGATGTTTTCTCTGTCACTGCGAAAGGTGCGCTTGTGCATTACGGAAGACGGAAAAAACACGAAAATAACTATTCTGTCGCTCCGGACGGCGATTGGATG
The DNA here is from genome assembly GCA_014376575.1 of Undibacterium sp. The sequence goes on along the minus strand of JACMRF010000084.1, from coordinate 8,900 downwards.
CGACGGGTAAACAATTAGTTTGAACCAGATCTCAAGAGTAACGCTCATTTGAATGCTATTTTCAACATCGTAGTGCATCAACACAAGTACATTGCGGTCAAGCCGTAGCAGATTATGGCTTGGTCATTTTTTCTGACTGTCACAAAAATTAACTAAAGTAAGTAAGCCGAAGTAGACGTTGTCGGGATTGGTTCAATTTAGATATATCGTGAATTATCTCCGTGCACTTTATAAATTTCACCAACCGCTAACATTCCCTCAACTGCCAATCATTACCGATCGCTTTTTCGAGTTCTAGCGATACGATAAACCTCGCCTTGCAATAAAGAATGTGATTCACAAGAAATACTATCAATTCATCAAGTAAGTGATTGAATGCAAACAACATTCCGGCACTCAGCTTTGTCCATTTTGATAGCTTAAGTATGAAAAATAGTGCGTGCGTTTTGAGTGCTAAATGACTTTTGCATTCCCAAGTCCGACCAATACCGGAAGTAGAAAAGCAAAGTCCTAGAAAAAACGCGATACCCTCGGAGGGGCTTCGTTTATTAACTGGGACTTTTTTAACGTTCAAACCTTATAGATTAACTGTCAATTCAAACTAAAAAATTGATAAGGAAATATTTTTGACAGTACCAGTGACAGCACTTTTACATTAACAAAATAAAAATGTGTTTATCCATGCGGGTTTCGAGACACTGTTCGACTTCCCGTTTCGCCAAAGTTTGCTTAAAAAACCCTCAGCAATTAACAACTTAGGAGCTTTTTCATATACATATTCATATCAGAAAATTGCGAGAGAACCGTAATTTATGAAAACACTTTTGCTACATTAATCACCAAAAATAAAATATTACGCGATTATTTTTTGCAGTTTCCAGCACATTCCGCCCACACTTCCCAATCAATTACTTAGCCCCATCCATCACTAAAATTTCAGGTGCAGAAAGTGGCAGGATGATTGTAAAACTGGTTCCTTGCGCGATCTTGCTGTCGAGATTAAGCGTTCCGCCGAGTACGCCAGTGACCAGATTGTAGGCAATATTCATTCCCAGGCCAGAGCCGCCCTGGCCAAGTTTGGTGGTGAAGAAGGGGTCAAATACGCGTTTCTTATCGGCTTCGCTGATGCCTACCCCATTATCGCGAAAACACACTTCAACATGGTGCTCATCAAGCAAGCGACTGATGATGTGCATCTCTCCGGAATCGCGTCCTTCAAATGCGTGCGACAAGGCGTTGGTCATGAAGTTGGTGACTATTTGTCCCAATGGCCCCGGAAAACTATCCATCAGTATGTCATCGGCGAGATCCATCTTTAGTGTAAATGGCGTGTTTTTGTACATGGGCGATAACGTGGAAATCACCTCTTGCAACACCGATTTAAGATCGAACTTGCGCCGTTGGCTACTAGATTGATCGACCGCTACTTGCTTAAAACTGCGGATAAGATCGCGTGCAACGCCCAGCGTACGCATGAGGATCGCCGTACCTGCAGTGGCATTTTGCAGATACTTATCGAGCGCAGATTTGCGCAATTTACCTTCTGTCATTTCGTTGAGTAAGTCGCGTGTTTTGTCCTGCAGGGTGCTCGCCACGGTGACACTGTTACCGATTGGCGTATTGAGTTCATGCGCGACACCTGCCACCAACGAACCCAATGCCGCCATTTTTTCAGAGCGGATTAATTCATCTTGTGTATGCTTTAAGGAGTCTAATGCGATCGCTAATTCATTGTTGGCGTGCTCCAGCTTCATCGTTCGTTGACGCACTCTTGCCTCTAACTGCGCCGTCATTTCGCGTATTTCTTGTTCTACCTCATATTGTCTGGTCACATCGAGCAGCGAGAATATGAACATTTCCTCGCCATTGATGACAAACAATCTGGACGAGAGCAGACAAGTCAGAATGCCGCCGTTTTTGTGTCGTTGGTGCATCTCAAAACGATCGACTTTGCCATCACGCATGAGGATTTTAATCATTTCGCCACGTTCTTCTGGCTGACTCCAAAAATTCATCTCCAAGCCTGTACGGCCGATCACTTCCTCGTGGCCATAGCCAAGTTGCGCCACCCAGCTATCGTTCACAGCGACAAATTGTGCATTTGCAGTACGGATAAGTCCTAAAGGAATGGGCGATAATTGAAAAATGGTTGCGTATTTTTGTTCGTTTTCACGTAGTAAATTCTCAGCCTGTAATCTGGCATTTTCTGTCGCGACTTCCTGATCAATGTTGCGCGCAGACAACAACAGATAACTACCGTCTTTGGTTTCAAATTTTGATCCTGACACCCTGCACTGAAATGCATGTCCGTCCTTGTGACGGAAAGACATGATCATGTTGCGTACTTCGCCATCTTTCATAATATGCTCGATCATTTGGGTACGCTCTTGCATATCGACCCAAAGATTGAGATCCGTCGATGTGCGCCCAACTGCCTCTTCGCGCGGAAAACCAGAAAGTGGTTCCCAGTTACGGTTGACATCGATATAGCGTCCGTCACTCATCCTAGTAATGGTTAAGGTGTCGGGCACTAATTGAAACACCGTTGCCAGCACCGATTCTCTTTCAAGCAAATTGGTTTGCGCCAATTTGAGCTTACTAATATCCACGATAGAAATGACCACTTGCTCGACCAACTTTGTATCATGTGTTGAATAGATAGGGTCCGTACTGATATACACCCATTTCAAATCACCATCGGTACGTTTGATTCCTACAACGACGTTTCTTTGCGCTATGCCAGTGTGCAGTGTTTTCCAGACGGGCAAATCCTCATGCATAAAATCACTGCCATCTTCATTTGAAAAAGTAAAGACAGAGCGATCATGCATAGAGTGCATTTGATCTGCCGCTAGGCCGAAAATATTTGCGGCTGCAGCATTAGATAGAACAACTGTTCCGTCACTACCCCATACAACCACGCCCTCGCCCATCGCCGTCAAGATACCTCTCAATTGTCTTTCGCTTGAAGATAAGTTTTCTTCAGCGCGGCGTCTTGCACTTTCATTCTCGCGGGCAGCAGTAATATCTCGCAATGCCACCAACATAAAACGCTGACTGCCCGAATCAAAAAAGGTACAAAAAATCTCAACCAAAATGACCGAACCATCCCGCTTACAAAATTCCGTTTCAAGACCACGGACAAATGGTTCCGTCTCAAGACGTTGCATCACCTGGTCGCGTAAGCCTTTATTGCGCCAGATGCCGAGATCCTGATCTGCTCTCAGCCCGATTGAATCTGTACGATCAAAACCAAGTAATTTTTCCCAGTTGGTATTGACGTCAACCAAGACACCATCAGGAACAGTGGCGATGCTAATTGCCTCAGGCACAAGATCAAAAATTTTGATGAAGCGTTTCTCACGCTCGCGTAACTGCAGCTCTACCGCCTGGCGAAGTAAGTCAGTCTGGTGCTTCGCTGTCACGTCTTGAATAACGTACATGGCAAAGAATTCTCTCTCCACCTCAAAACGCGTACCTGAAATAAGAACAAAAAGTTGATGTCCGTTCTTGTTGCGAAACATCGTCTCAATATTTTGTACTTCTCCGTTGATCCGCATAGCTTCAAGCATCGCGTCTCTTTGTAGCAAATCTACCCACAAACCTAAATCGAGAGCACGTTTTCCGATCACGTCGTTGCGGCTAAAGCCAGTTAATTTCTCCCAATGTTGATTTACTTCAATGTAACGTCCATCTTTTTCTCTAGCGATCACGAGCACATCTGGCACCAACTGAAACACTTTTTCAAAAAGAGATTCACGCTCTTTGAGTACCGCCTCTGCCTTTTTACGAACGTCCACTTCCATTTGCAGATGAAGAGAAATCAGCGAAACTTTCCGCTGTTGTTCCATCAAGGCGGTCACCATCAACATCAGGCCAATTGATAAATCAAGCAAAGTACCGAGTAAAAATCCGATGGGTGCAAAACCTGTCACTTCACGCAGAAACGGAAAGTTCATCAGATGCAGCCCCTTTAGTGCAATGACAGCGGCTAGCAATGCGTAGCCCGTATTTTTTTCAGCTAGATAGGTTTGCCAAAACCGATAGGCAACGGCGACAACAACCGCCCCTGCCGCCAAGTGTACCGGCAAGGATTGCCAAAAAAATGCAACATCGGTGAGATGCGCCACCATGATCCACATAGATAAACAGGCAAACCACAGCATGAGTTGCGAACTATGATCTGGATCATCGTTAAAAAGCGCAGTCCCGGACCATAAGAAACTGGCAAATCCCAGCAGAAAAAAATCAACTCCCATTGCAAACATAGGGTAGTCAGCCGCGATCATTAAAGAACAAAATAGACGTGCGCAAATACAGGCAAAAGCAATCGCCCAAGCGCTGGTCGCTTGCCTATTGACGTTTAGGTGCTTTAAATAAAACAACACCAGCATCATCAAAGCGGATACAGCAAAAGACATAAAGACTGCTGTATATAGTGAGAAAGATGGCATGGAAATCCTAGAGTCCAAACTTACGGCATCAACATCAATTAAAAATGACTCAGTGAGCCTAGAAATACATCACGAACAAAAAAATATTTTAATACGAAGCGCCGGGTTTGCACTAACGCAATTCAAGCACGACCATCTTATTTAATTAATTTTATTAATTTTGTATAAATTACTGCATTGTTACTTGCTTATGCTGTGGGCATCACATACTATTTAAAGACGACAATATTTAATTCAAGCAACAGGGAGATACTGATGAAGTACTACGACAACAGTAAAGTACCCGGTTTGTTGATGCGAGAAAATCGCATTCAATTGGCGGCATATCAGGTCTATGCAGATCATTCTGGCATGAATAAAAAGGGCCGCATTCGCTGCCTTGCAGATACGCCTATTGCAAGCTGTTCTTTCGGTGATGGCGATGATGATGTCATTGAATTTTTAGCAGAAGAAGCTGAACCGCTAGGTCCTCAAAAAGATATTCTCCCGTGGAAAATACTGATCGCCGACGATGATAGCAATGTGCACGATACGACAATACTGGCCTTGACCGGAGTCCGGATTCACGGTAGGCCGTTAGAATTTATCCACGCCTACACTGCAAAAGAAGCGCATAAAATGCTGCTGGAAAATCCGGATACCTCACTCGTATTGCTAGACGTTGTCATGGAAACGGTAGATGCAGGGTTAAAGTTGGTGACGGTGATACGTGAAGAATTAAAAAATAGCACGCTGCGTATCGTGTTACGCACTGGTCAACCTGGCTACGCGCCAGAGCAATTGGTCAGTAGTGAGTTTGCGATCAACGGTTACACAACAAAATCCAAATTAACCCGCTCGATATTAATCTCGGTACTGGACGAAACACTTGGCGATTCAGGACTGGCTGATGGCTTACCGAACTAAATAATACAAATTTAACAAAAGGGATGCAAATCGTTTGCATCCCTTTTTTTATTTATTCGGCATCTGGCTGGTTCTGCGGCAGAGCCTTGCTGAAGGCATCTAATTCTAAACAGCGCTGATTGATGCGCAGCAAGCTTGGCATGCCGGATAAATCGCAATTGAATCTTTGTGCATTGAAAATTTGCGGCACCAGGCAGCAATCAGCCATGGTCGGCGTATCGCCAAAACAGAAATCCCCGGTGCGCGTGCTGGTCGCCATTTTCTTTTCCAGCGCGCTCAGGCCAACAAGACACCAATGTTGATACCAGGCGTTTTTTTGTGCGTCGCTAATGCCTAGCGTGGCACTCAGATATTTCAGCACGCGCAAGTTGCTGAGCGGATGAATCTCGCAAGCGATAGACATGGCTAAAGAGCGCACCTGCGCGCGGTCAGCGGCATTACCGGGCAGAAGAGATGGTGTTGGATATTTCTCGTCCAGATATTCCATGATCGCCAAGGATTGGCTCAATACAATCTCGTTACCTTCTTCATCGGTATCAACCAGGGCGGGTACCAAGGCATCGGGGTTCAAGGCGCGAAATTGTTCGGACAACTGTTCGCCGCCGTTTTTAACCAGATGCACCGCGACCTGTTCCGCTTCCAGCCCCTTCAAATTCAAGGCGATGCGTACGCGATACGAGGCTGAGCTTCTAAAATAACCGTAGAGTTTCATGTTGCTCTCCCTAGATGACTTTGACGGTGAGCGTACCCAAGCCAGCGACAGACGCTTCCATCACATCGCCCTGCTTTACCGCAGCAACGCCGGCAGGCGTACCTGTAAAAATTAAGTCACCCGTTTGCAAAGTATATAAAGTGGACAGGAAGGCGATGATTTCTGCGACATTCCAGGTCAATTGATTGATGTCGCTGTTCTGCCGTTCCTGCCCATTGACGGCTAAGTGAATACTGCCCTGCGCCATCCACTGCGTTTGTGCAATCGGATGCAGCGGCGAGATTGGCGCGGAATAATCGAAGCCTTTTGCGGTGCACCATGGGCGGCCCTGCTCTTTGGCTTCAGCCTGCAAATCGCGCCGCGTCATGTCCAGACCGATGGCATAACCCCATACATGGTCGGGCGCCGAAGCGACGGGGATATTCGATCCGCCTTTGCCTATCGCCACCACCAGCTCTACTTCATGATGCAGATTGCTCGTCATCGGTGGGTAAGGCATTTCGCCCGTCGCACCAGCCGCCACAGTAAGGATGGCATCTGCCGGCTTCATAAAGAAAAACGGTGCTTCACGACCTGTCCAGCCCATCTCTTTGGCGTGCTCTACATAATTTCGCCCGACGCAATAAATTCTATGCACGGGGAACAAGACATCTGACTGTATGACAGGCACGGCCGCAATCTTGGGTTCAAATAAATAGCTCATGATGTATCCTCGATTAAATGAAATGCGATGCGCGAAGTGATGATCAGATGGCGTCGCTCGCAGCAACAAGCTTTTCAAACCTTTGCTGCTTCGCGGCATCAAGCACAACAGGCATGGTCATCAAACGCTGCAATGACTCGTTTTTTGCTGACGCATCAGTGCCACGTTGCAAAGAGGTTTGCAATACTTCTACCTGCAATTGCAAACGCTCGCGCGACAATTCAGCAGGGCTATCGATACCGGAAACAATCTCTAAGCGCAGCAAGGCAGCGTCAAACTCTGCGCTATTTTTTTGCATTTGCTCACGATAAGTCTGATCATTATTTTCCAGTGCACTCACTGCCGATTCAAAGCGCAATTGCATGGCATTGTGTAGCTTGAAATTCATCTCGCTAGCTTGCGGCCAAGCTGCCTTCAATTCTGAAATTTTTTGCGTGCTGCTTTCGTCCTGCAGCTCTTGCATTAACATCGCTTCCAGACTCTGGCAGGCAGACAATTTTTTCAAATAGCTGGCCTTACCTAGCTCGCTGCGCTGATTTGATAATTGCTGGCCATGTTGCTTCACCGCCAGAACCGCCGTTTGATAGCGCTGCTCGATGGCCGACTCTTCTGCGCGTGGCACCGCTCCTAGATTTTTCCAGTTGTTAGCCGTCTGTTGCAGCAGCTGCGGCAGATTCGCATCGGAAGCCGCAATCGCCTCTTCAAGCACAATACAAAGCGCGGTCTTGACGGCCAGATTCTCTTTACGTTGCGCATCGGCCTCGCCTGACGCTTGCTTGCGTAGCGCGAACAAGTTATCGCAAGCGGCGCGGAATTGCTCCCACAGCGCCTGCTCGTCCTTGCGGCGCAAGGGTACACTGGAGGCCTGGGCTTGCCAACGTTCTTGCATGGTCTTCAATTGATCGGTAGAAGAGCGTTGCTGCGGATCGAGCGCTGCCACCTCGGCGATCAGGGCCTCGCGTGACATGATTTCTTCTTTGCGGCGTTGCTCCAAAGGCTGGCGCAGCAGTTGCAGGCTGGCTTCAAACGCGGCATCCAAACGGTTTTTATGCTTGCGATCAACCTGCCCGAGTTTCTTCCAGTTCTGTTGCGCCTGCATGCAGAAATTTGAAATCGCTTTCCAGTCTGGCGTGGCTTGCAATAAGTTTTCTGCATTGCTGCGCAGCTCGGACAATGCGGCTTCAGCGATGAGCAAATTGGCTTTTCTTAACTCGTCTTGCTCCAGAAAAAACACTGCTGCCGGCGCATAGGCGGTTTTGCAGGCGGCATCAAAGCGTCCCCACAAATCCTTGCTCGCGGCACCGCTGCTCGCCTCCATCGCGCGCCAGCGCTCGCGCATCGCTGCTACTTTTTTGGCTAATTCATTCGGTGCCAACTCTAGCGTGGGCAGCTCAACTACCGCGCTGATGAGTTCATCTCTGGAGACATCACCGCCCCACTTCGCCCACCCTTGCAGATAGCCCAATTCGCTGCGCGCCTGAAACAGACGATCTTTTTGCTCGGCATTCAAGCCCGCCATTTTGGCATCCACACCGCGCAAATCCTTGTCAAATTTTCTGGCGTTCTGGATACTGCCTTGCTCCAGCGCTTCTGCCATGCCATCAATCGCGGCAATGATTTGGTTGGTGCTTAAAGTTGGCACGGTTTTTTGGACGCGGGTTTTTTCTCTAGGGGGCGCACTTGCTCCATGAGGTGCTTCCTCTTGTTCGTCGGATAAAGCAGTGGCAGGGAAAGCTACATCTGTCGCCCCAACTTCTACCATTGCTTCTGGTGCGACGGCATCCAGTTTGACCTCTGCACGACGCTCTGTTTTTTTCTTCTCTTGCGCCAACCCTTGCAAACGCTGTTGTTGCGTCTGCAGTTTGGTCGTGCAATCGATCAGCAAATTCTTCGGCAAGGAACTCGCTTCTGGCTGGTTCTGGCATTGATCCAGCTCTTGCTGCCAATGCTGCCATTGTGCTTGCTGTTCCTCAAGTGTCGTATCAACTTCTTCCACCGTCGCACAATGATTCAGCTGCTGCAAGAGATCCAATACGCGGCGCTGCAAGGTGGTCTGCGCCAGCATTTTTTCTGCAATTTGCTGACATAGGTTATCGAATTGCGCGCTCAAATCTGCCGGGAAGGC
>JACMRF010000083.1 GCA_014376575.1 Undibacterium sp. | reverse complement strand
CATTGCGCCCGCGCCAAGAGCTTGTCAGTTCGCTGGCACACATTCCACCCGATAACTTAAGGACAGGAAAAATGTGTTTTGCATGGACGGGCCGATAGCTTACGGATCACTAGTTCATCTCGCCTGAGATCATTTGGTGAATCCGATATAGGACAGAAAGAAAATTGGACTGATCTCGGTGAGGCCGGGCAAAAAAACCCATCTGCGAGTAATATTCAGGCCATCCAAATTCTACGCATCATGAATGAAACACATCGTGCTACCCGCTACCCACCTCAGCTCAGCTCCTGCGATTGACGCAAGCGCGTGTTTTGCCTTGCTCGACGATGCCCATGGAGAGTCGGCAATCTCACGTCTGTACACTGAACTGAGCGAGGTTCTGGTGTGTACGGATGCCGGGACGTGGCCAGATTTTTTATCCGCAATGCAACAGGCGCTGGCCGCTGGCTTGCATGCGGTAGCGATGCTGTCGTATGAAACCGGTGCGCAATTGCAGGCCATTGCACCGCAAGAGGTCGCCACTTTGCCGTCTCGCATCTTGTTGTTCAAGCGCTGCGACAAGCTGAATCAAACGCAGCTCAATGAATGGCTCGATGCGCAACAGAGTCTACTGAGGCAACTTCAGCAACCGATTGCAGGCATTGCCGCCTTACGCGCCAGTGTCAATGAGCAGCAATTTTCAGCCGCGATTGCCGCCGTCAAAAAATACATTGCTGCTGGCGATACCTATCAGGTCAATTACACCTACCGCCTGCATTTTGACGTCTATGGCTCACCCATTTCTTTGTATCGCCGTTTACGCCAGCGCCAGCCTGTGCCTTATGGCGCGCTGATCTGTCTGCCTGACGGCGCGGCAGTCTTGTCGCTTTCTCCTGAATTATTTGTCAGGCATCAATCTGGCCGTTTACTGGCCAAGCCGATGAAAGGTACAGCCGCTGCGACCGGCGATGATGCGAAGGACGATATGCTGTCAAACAATTTGGCGGCTGATAGCAAGAATCGCGCTGAGAATGTGATGATCGTTGATTTACTGCGCAACGATCTCGGGCGTATTGCAGTGACGGGTTCCGTCAACGTGCCCCGTTTGTTTGAGGTGCAGCGTTTTTCCAGCGTATTGCAAATGACATCCACGATAGAAGCCGATTTGCAGCCGCACATACACTTGCCTGAAATAATGACGGCGCTATTTCCTTGCGGCTCTATCACCGGTGCGCCCAAGCACCGTACGATGGCAATTATCCGTGAGCTTGAGACCGAGCCGCGCGGCCTTTATACCGGTGCCATAGGTTGGTTTGATGCGCCCTCAGCGCACCATGCGGTGGGCGATTTCTGCTTATCCGTACCAATCCGCACCTTATCACTGCACGCCCCCGGTGAGACAGGAATACGCGCGGGCGTGATGGGCGTAGGCGCTGGTATCGTCCACGACAGCGATGCGCAAGATGAGTACGCTGAATGTCAATTGAAGGCGAAATTTCTGACCGGATTAAGCCCGCAGTTTTCTCTCTTCGAAACTATGCACGCAAGCCACCTGCACGGTTGCCGCCATATCGCGCGGCACCTGCTGCGCTTGCGTAGCTCTGCACACTATTTTGGATTTTTCTATAACGAAGAAGCGATCACGCAAGCGCTGCAAGGCTTTTGCGACGATTTGCCGCCAGAAGGCGCATTCCGCCTGCGTTTAAGCTTGCACGCCGATGGCACTTTTGCACTCAATAGTGGCGAGTTGTCTCCCCTGCCAGCCACGGTAAAAGTCTTGATCGCGACACAGACAGTCGATATGGATGCGCTTTTTTTACGCCACAAAACCACACTGCGCACACAATACGATAACGCCTGGCAAGAGGCAGAAAAGCAAGGCGCATTTGATATGCTGTTTTGCAACCAAGACGGCTTTATCACTGAAGGCGGCCGAAGTAATATCTTTATTCAACAAAACGGCCAATGGCTGACCCCGCCCTTAAGCGACGGCTTGCTGCCTGGCGTAATGCGTGCCGTACTCATGGATGATCCCTTGATGCAGGTCAGCGAAAAACAACTCACGCTCAATGACTTGATGACGGCAGACGCCATCATGTTGTGCAATGCTCTTAGAGGGGCGTTTGCGGTAAGTCTGGTCGTGGCATAAAAATGTATGTTTTATGTTGGCATCTTGTCAGTTGCTAGAGTAATATGACAAATCCGAGTGGCCGAGATCAATGACATGAATCCGACAAAATCCTCAGCTTTACGCTGCACGCTTTTAGCGCAAGCACTTATTTTTTTAGTCTCCCTCATCGCATTACCAGCGGCCTTTGCCTCAACGGCATCTGATGACTTGACTGATCTTTCCCTCGAAGATCTGATGAAGGTCGAAGTCATCAGCGCCTCTAAATTTATCCAATCGTCCAGTCATGCGCCCTCCGCTGTTCAAGTGCTCACCGCTGAAGATATTCATCGCCACGGATGGCGTACGCTTGCCGAAGCGCTGGACAGTTTGCCCGGCCTTTACGCCAGCACCGATCGCGCATTTGGCTTCGTGGGTGCGCGCGGCTTTATGGTGCCGGGCGATTACAATACGCGGTTTTTGCTGTTGCTCGATGGCCAGCCACTCAATGACAACTTGTATGATCAGGCAAACCTGGGGCACGAGTTTCGCGTTGATATGGCGCTGATTGAACGTATTGAATACGTACCTGGGCCGGGCTCATCAATTTACGGATCGAACGCGATGTTTGGTGTCATCAATGTCATCACCCGCAGCGCAAAAAGTTTGCCCACCCTAAGTATCGGCACCCAGCTACAAAGTGATGGATGGCGTGAATTAAATATCACCAGCAGCCGTCGTCTGGAAGAAAATGGCCCTGAACTTATTTTTTCATTAAGCCGGGCAAATAAATCCGGCCGTGATTTGACTTACCCCAATGCCATCGGCCTGGCAACGGCAGACGGTTCTGCCTCAAAAGACGGTGTGACGCATGCGCTTGATAACCTAATTCTGACGCGCGCTTTTGTCAGCTTGAAACAAGATGGCCTGGCAGTTTCTGCATGGGCGGCACGGCGCGATGTTCATCCTTCGTCCGCACTATACGGCAGCAATTTTGACGATAGTCGCTTACATTTGATTGATTCCAGCTATGGCCTGATGGGCGCTTATCAGCGCGCAATCAATGCCGACCTGAACCTCAATCTACGACTCGCCTTTCAAAAAATCACCTATCAGGGAGACGCGCCGTATTTCGATCAGCGCATCGGCTCTTATGTCAATCGTGATGAAGCAGTCGGTGCCTGGATATCTGGCGAAGTCAGCGTTTTATATGCGGGCTTTGATGATCATAGGCTGATCAGCGGTATCGATTTTCAATCTGATATCGATGCCTTGCAAAAAAATGCCGATCTCAATGTGACGGTAAATAGCCCGATATCTGTCGACACCAAAGGACATCGTTATGGCATTTTCTTGCAGGACGAATGGAAATTCTTACCCAATTGGCGCTTAAATGCGGGTTTGCGTAGCGATACTTATTCGCGGGGGGATTCCAATCTTAGCCCGCGCTTTGCCTTGATCTGGAGCGCGACTGACAACGCGACGCTCAAACTCCTGGCTGGCCGCGCCTATAGAACAGCCAATGCGTATGAAGCCTTTTACGCGCGTAATCCTTACTATATCGCCAATCCACATCTGGCCTCGGAAACCATACGCACACTGGAAGCCGTGGGGGAATACCACATACAGCCCGGCCAAGAAATCGGTATCTCTCTATTCGACTATAAATTGAATAATCTGGTGCGCCAGCTTGATATCGGCGGTGGTGTTTTTCAATACCAGAATCAAGCGGCCATTAACGCCAACGGTGTTGAAATTTTTCATAAACTTCGGCGCAAGAATGGCCTCGATATCATGAGTAGCGTCGCATTTGACCATAGCCGTGATGCCATGGGCCAAGCACTGGCAAATAGCCCACACTGGATTGGCAAACTGCGTGCAAGTAAGCCAATATGGTTTGACGCGGCAACCGTGGGAGCAGAATTCACGGTTGTCGGACCCCGATTAATCGATAGAAATAATCAGCGCAGTGAGCTGGGAATGCAATCACAGTTAAATTTATCGCTCACAACGTCACAGTTGCTACCTGGCGTCGCACTGCAATTGCGCGTAGTAAATGCGCTCAACAAACAAATTGTTCATCCTGCATCCGATAAGGCGCCAACGGCAACCCTGCCTATGGATGGACGTCAATGGCAATTGGGTCTGAACTATGCTTTCTAATTTTTCTGCAAGGCTGCTCGCTTCTCTTGGGCTATTGCTGTCGACCACCACGCTTTGCGCCGAAGAAATATCCGCCGAATATCTCGTTAAGGCCGCTTTTTTATATAACTTCGGGCTCTACACAGAATGGCCACTCATTCCCGCAGAGACCTTTGATTTTTGTGTGCTGGGTAAAGACACTTTCGGTATTTTTTTGGACAACATCGGAAAAAAACCACTTCAAGGCAAAGCGATTCATATCCGGCGTTTGCCAGACAATACAGATGCAAAAGGATGCCATTTATTATTTGTACCGGCAACAGCAAAAGATACCTACAACCGATTGGCACCCATGCTATTACATCAAGCGACGCTCACCATTACCGATGCACAGCTGATGGACGAGAGGTGGCCAACGATGATGGTGACGATGATTCCAGATGGTGCGCGCTTCACCTTCGAGATCAACCAAACTGCAGCCAAGACAGCGGGTCTTACTTTCAGTTCCAAACTTCTGCGCCTGGCGCGGAAGGTTAAATAATCGATCAGGAGACTCAGTGATGAAAACCTGGATCGTCAAACGGTCACTAGAAAAAAAACTGATGCTGGTAAATTTATTGGCATTTGGTCTCGCCTCTGCGTTTGCAGCCATTTTAATTCTTGTCTATTTTTGGACAAGCGCACACGCTGATCTCATGCGCACGACAGAAGTGACGGCGCAAGTGCTTGCACAAAATAGTGCTTCTGCGTTTTTATTCGAGGACAGAAAAGCGGCAAGCGAGCTCATTAACGCACTTGCTCAAGACCAGAACGTGCTTGGCGCTGACATGTTTTTATCCGATCAGACTCTTTTTGTTTCCTATCGCCGTGATGGTATTTCGCCGGCTAGATGGGGGCAAACCCCTGCGTTCAATTCAAAACAACCAAGCTTGACCGATTCCCATTTTTATACCAATTTTTTAATAGTGACCGCACCCGTTATAGCGGAAGGGCAGACCATTGGTACGGTACAAATGCGGGTTGATATGCGCGCTACCTATCAACGCATTATCAACCTCGTTGCCGTCGTACTGATTGCCACCCTGAGCGCAGTTTTGTTTGCTGGCATTTTACTCAAGAGATACTTGCGCCGCATTCTTGATCCGATTAATCAGCTAGTCACCGCCATGCATGATGTCTCAAGCAATGATGATTACACTCAACGCATATTGGCCAAAGCCGATGATGAAATTGGCAAACTGATCGACAGCTTTAACTTTATGCTTGAGCAGATACAGCGCCGTGATGCTGCACTTAGTAAAGAATTGGTAGAGCGAAAACGCGCTGAAATTCAGCTTGATCATAGTGCGCATTATGACAGTGTGACCGGACTACCCAATCGCCACTTTTTCAATCGTCATACGACAGGTTTGACCCAATTGAGAGGTCCCAGCGAAATCCGTTGTGCCTTACTGTTTATTGATCTGGATAATTTCAAATACATTAATGATACTTTTGGTCATAAATTAGGCGATTTACTTCTCATTGCCGTTGCAGAACGCATGCAAAATATGCTACGAACCCATGATCTGGTTGTCCGTCTTGGTGGTGATGAATTTTCAGTGTTACTGGATAATCCCAAAAGTCTGGATGACGCCGTGCGGCTGGCCAATAAGTTGCTGACAGTATTGGCCGCCTCGTTTCACTGTGAAGGCCATGAATTGAACATCGGTGCCTCCATTGGCGTGGCAATGATGCCCGAACATGTCAGCAAATTTGACGACTTATTGAGTTGCGCTGATGCGGCAATGTATGCAGCCAAGGCATACGGAAAAAATAACGTCAAAGTCTGGAAGCCGGAAATGTCTAAACGGACGGCGCAAAGGTTCACGATCGAATCAGGCTTACGGCACGCCATAGAAAATGACGAACTGGAAGTGTATTACCAGCCTATCTTACACCTCGCCACCAACCGTATTGCCGGAATGGAGGCACTACTGCGCTGGAAGCATCCGGTACTCGGTTTTGTCTCGCCAGCGGAATTTATACCGATAGCGGAAGAGAGCCAGCTCATCGTTAGTATTGGCGATTGGGTATTGCGTCAGGCCTGCAGCCAGGCAAAAATTTGGGAAGCGCGTTTTGGCCAGTTGTTCATTGCGGTCAATGTCTCGGCACGGCAATTTAGAGATTCAGGCTTTGCCGATAACGTAGAACGCATCGTCAAGGAAACCGGTTGCCCGCCGCATATTCTGGAATTGGAACTGACAGAAACAATGTTGATGTCGCAAACATCCGAAACGATGGCGATTCTGGAAGACTTATCCGGCCGCGGGTTTCAATTGTCGCTCGATGATTTTGGGACAGGCTATTCATCGCTGGCGTACTTAAAGCGCTTTCCCATTAACAAACTAAAAATAGACCGCAGCTTTGTTTCTGACCTGCCGCACGACAAGGATGATGCCGCCATTGCCCAGGTGATTGTGTCGCTATCACACCACATGGATATGCGCGTCGTGGCTGAAGGCATAGAGACCGTCGAACAAGCGGATTTTCTGCGGCAACTAGGCTGTACTTATGCACAAGGGTTTTTGTTCAGCCAACCCTTACCCGCCGCACGCTTTGCGCTATTTGCCGAGGCCAACCTAGCGCAAACCCAAATCTGCCAGGTTGGGTGATCGTGCCAAAAATTTATTAAGCAGAATGAGCAGCACCACAAACCGTGCAGGCCGGGTTACGTGCCACACGTATTTGTGTCCACTCCATCTGTTGCGCGTCGAGAAGCAATAAGCGGCCGGCCAGGGTCTTGCCTAAGCCCATGATCAGCTTGAGTGCCTCGGCAGCCTGTGTGGCACCGATGATGCCAACGAGCGGCGCAAAAACTCCCATGGTGGAGCACATCACTTCGTCAAACTGCTGATCAGGCGGAAACAGACAGGCGTAGCAGGGCGAGTTGATATCGCGCCGATCAAACACGCTGATCTGTCCATCAAATGAAATGGCGGCGCCAGAGACTAATGGCACAGCGTATGTCACACATGCCTGATTCACTGCATGCCGGGTCGTAAAGTTGTCGCAACAATCGAGCACAACCGTCGCCGATTGCACTAGTTGCTGCAATCGCTCTCCTTGAATTCTCTCTTGAAGCGCGATGATTTCTATTTCAGGATTGATCTGTTGTAAGGCTTGTTTGCCAGAACCAACTTTGGGCTGCCCAATACGCTCTGTGGTATGCAAAATCTGACGCTGTAGATTGGTCAGATCAACCTCATCATCGTCTACCAGCGTTATTTTTCCTACCCCGGCACTGGCCAGATAAAGTGCAGCAGGCGAACCCAAACCGCCAGTGCCGATGATCACCGCGTGAGCTTGCGTGATCTTTTGCTGACCTTCAATGCCTATCTGATCAAGCAGGATGTGACGGGAGTAACGCAGTAGTTGTTGATCATTCATCGCTTGCTTTGTATAAAAAAGCCGCAGTATCTGCGGCCTTTTTTTATTTTTTCTTACCGTTAATTTTGTCGTCTGACTCAGGAGGAGTTTCTTTACCAGACTCCTTGGCTTCGTCTTTCACGGCGTCCGGTTTGGTGATCTTAACGGGCAAACCTTTCAGGTGATTGAGTGCTTGCGCAAGTTGAAAATCTTCTTTGCTACCGTATTCCAAAGGCTTACTCTTTTTGGCTAGGGCGATCAGACGCTGCTCCTCTTCTAACTCATCTACCTTCACTTTGGCTTGCTCTACTTCTTTATCGTTGCTTAAGTGTTTTTGTAAATCAGCTTCACGAGTACGCAAGCCATTGAAACCATCACCATCGGCGGTTTCTTCCACGTTCAGATCAGGAACAATACCTTTGGCCTGTATCGAGCGACCATTTGGCGTGTAATAACGCGCAGTTGTAAGCTTGACTGCGGTGTCGGCAGAAATCTGGCGGATCGTTTGCACCGACCCCTTACCAAAACTCTGCGTCCCCAAAATCGTGGCACGTTTGTAGTCTTGCAAAGCGCCGGCAACAATTTCTGACGCAGACGCAGAACCGGTATTGATCAATACCACCATAGGCACATTTTTGATCCCCTCCGGCAGCTTTGCTAGCGGATCGCTGAGACCGCGAACGCCATAGAATTCCCGCTTGGCATAAAAGGTTGCCTTAGAATCGGCCAACTGACCATTGGTGGAAACAATCGGCACGTCTTTCGGCAAAAATGCGGCAGAAACCCCGATTGCACCAGGCAATACCCCACCTGGGTCATTACGTAAATCGAGCACTAATCCTTTGATCGCTGGATCTTGGGCATAGAGCGCCTGGATTTTTTTTGCCATATCTTCTACGGTTGGCTCCTGAAACTGAGAAATACGCAACCACGCATAACCAGGTTCTACCATCTTGCCCTTGACGCTTTGCTGCTTAATGAGTTCTCGTACGACGGTCACAACGATGGGCTTGTCTTCATTCTTGCGGGCAATGGTCAAGGTGACTTTTGTATTCGGTTCACCACGCATTTTTTTGACCGCTTCATCGAGCGACAAGCCCTTAATAGGCACTGAATCGAGGCGAGTAATCAAGTCACCCGGTTTAAGACCTGCGCGATAAGCCGGCGTATCCTCGATAGGGGAGATGATCTTCACATAACCATCTTCCATACCAACTTCTATCCCAAGTCCGACAAACTTGCCTTGCGTACCTTCGCGTAATTCTTTAAAGGATTTTTTATCCAGATAAGCCGAATGCGGATCCAGCGACGCCACCATACCGGTGATCGCTTCGGTGAGTAGTTTATTGTCTTCAACTGGCTCGACATAATCGGATTTGATCAGGCCAAACACGTCAGCCAATTGCCTGAGTTCCTCTACCGGCAAAGGTGATCCGGCAGTTTTTTGCGCCATGGCAGAAAACTGAACGGACGCGGCAACGCCGGCCACCATGCCCAAACTAATCAAACCAAAACTCTTGAATTTACTGCTCAATTTACTGCTCATTTCGCTACCCTTTTTTGCTACCTGAAGTTACTTAAATTTGACCGAAAAATGTCGGTGTTTTTTGCAATTGTTATTTTGTTATTCGCAATGACGACTATTTCCCTACCCATGTTAATGGATCAAATACCCTACCTTGATGGCGCAGTTCGAAGTATAAACCTGATTCTTCATTGCCGCCGCTGTTGCCTGCACTGGCAATAATATCGCCCGTTTTTACAGTATCACCGGCTCGCTTTAATACTGCCTGATTATTACTATACAAACTTAAGTACTGCCCACCGTGATCTACGATAATCATATTGCCAAAACCTCTTAACCATTCAGCAAATACCACCTTACCTGCAGCAATGGCTTTCACCTCGGCCCCCTCTGCTGCTTTAATAAACAATCCTTTCCAACTTGGGCCATCACCTCGTTTGCTACCAAACCTGGCAATCAATTCGCCTCTTACCGGCAAACGCAGTTGTCCTTTTAATCGACTGAACTCGGCACCGTCATTGTTATTTGGTGTTGGCGTTTGCTCAATTTTTGTCACTGTCTTAGCAGGCGCTTCGTCTGCATCGATGGCATCTGGATTGATGATCTTGCCAGATTTCCTTTGTTGATTGTTTTGCTGTTTTCTCTCTTTTTGCGCTTTTTCAAGTGCTAGCTTGTCAAGCCGCTGCCTTTCTATTTGCAGCGCTTTTGCCTGCTCCGCTTTTGCCTGCTCTTCCATCAGCTTCTTAAGACGTGTGACAAGGCCGCTCAATCTTTGTTCATCTTTTTGTAGACTATCAGCTTCTTTTTTTTGCGCGTGCAGTTTGTTGGCCAACTCGCCAAGCAAATTAGTACGTCGTTTCTTTTCATTCTCAAGCGCAATTTTGTGCGCGCGTTCTTCTTGCGCGATATCGTCCAGATCTGATTTCGCCTCAAGCGCTTCCTGGGTATTTTTCTCGGCTGCCGCCACGCTAAAGCGCAGCTCAGTAATCATTTTTGCTTGCGTTTGCGAGACATAGCTCATGTATTGCAGATCACGATTAATCCGATTCGGGTTATCTCCAGATAACAATAACTTGATGCGATCACTGTCACCGCGCATATACTGCCGGCGCAAAAAATCAGATAATTGTTTTTTTTGTTTTTCTACTTTGGCCAGTAACAAACTCTTCTCTTCGATTAAGAGCTTGAGCTTATCCGCTGTTTGCGCCTGTTCAATTTGCAAATCGCGCAATGAGCGGTTGGCATCAGAAATAGCTTGCTCAGAATCTTCCAGCGCGTCGCTGGCCTTATCTCGTGCAGATTCTGTTTTATTGATGTCGTTCTTGAGCGCTTTTAATTTTTGTTGCAGCTCGGTACGGTCTGTTTCAGCTTGTCTTTTTAGATTCGCACGTTGAGTCCCCGCAGCCTGTGTTTGTCCTAACGTACAAGCGAGCAGCAGGCAAATAAGCGTGCGCACCATTACTGGCGCGCGCGCAAATGGCGAGAATGCGGTCGGCAAGATATTTATTTGGATTTTCCCTGACTAGCAACGGCGTGCAGTGCCGCCGCTATCGCAGCTTGATCACCCAGATAATAATGTTTGATGGGTTTCAAATCAGCGTCGAGCTCATAGACCAAAGGTTGTCCGTTCGGGATATTCAGATTAACAATATCTGCGTCGCTAATGCCATCTAACATTTTGATCAAGGCGCGCAAACTATTGCCATGCGCTGAAATGATAATGCGTTTACCAGAACGTATTGCTGGTGCAATCGTGTCATCCCATGCAGGCACGACGCGCTCAACAGTATCTTTTAAACACTCAGTTAATGGAATCAGCGCATGCGCCAAGCCAGCATAACGAGGATCATTGAAAGATGTTCTCGGATCATTTTCATCCAAGGGATTAGGCGGCGTATCGTAACTGCGACGCCAGACCAAAACCTGCTCGTCGCCATACTTGGCAGCGGTTTCCGCTTTGTTCAAGCCTTGCAGAGCACCGTAATGACGCTCATTCAGACGCCAGTCGTGTACAACTGGCAGCCACATTAAGTCCATTTCATCAAGAGTACCCCACAGCGTGCGAACGGCGCGTTTGAGTACTGATGTGAAGGCTAAATCAAAGGTAAAACCCGCACTTTTCAGCAAAATTCCTGCCTGACGCGCTTCGGCAACACCTTTTTCAGTCAAGTCTACATCTGTCCAACCAGTAAAGCGATTGTCGAGGTTCCAAGTAGATTCGCCGTGGCGCATTAAAACAATTTTATACATAATAGGAGAGAAATGAAGTTGGTTTAAAAAGTCAAAGTAAGCGTTAAACGGGCATTTGAAAGTGAATTAGATGCGGCACCGCCATCTATTTTATAATGACGAGGTTCTTTATAACCATTCAAACTACTGGAATACCGTGAAATTCATTATCGACAACATCTGGATCATCTCCATCGCCTTGGTTTCAGGCGGCGCATTACTGTATCCCGTGATACGAAGCCGCGGTGCAAAATTATCTCAACTGCAAGCAACTCAGCTCATTAATCAAGGTAAATCTCTGATTCTCGACGTCAGATCAGCTGAAGAATTTACCACCGGACATTTGCAAAACGCCAAGCATGTTCCATTGCCAGAATTAGGTAATCGCCTGAAAGAGATAGAGAAATTCAAGAATAGTACGATTATTACCGTGTGCGAACGCGGTGTACGTGCAGCTAGCGCTGCAGGATTGTTGACTAAAGCAGGTTTTACACAAGTCTTCATTCTGGACGGTGGCGTTGCCGCATGGAAATCACAAGGTTTGCCAACAATTAAATGAAATGAAAAGTGAGCCGGAGAATCTGATGACTGCACACGTTACGATGTATAGCACTGCTGTTTGCCCTTATTGCACTATGGCAGAACGGCTATTGAAATCTAAAGGCGTTGAAGAGATAGAAAAAATTCGCGTTGATCTCGACCCAGAGGTAAGAGAAAACATGATGCAAAAAACAGGACGTCGTACTGTTCCACAAATTTATATTGGCGATACGCATATTGGTGGTTTTGACGATTTATCAGCACTTGATCGCGCTGGCAAACTTGCTACTTTGCTTAATCCGGACTGATCCGGACTGATCCAGATTGCTCATTATGTCTGCTACTTGCTACAATATGCGCCGCGACCTTGAAATGGTTGAAAACAGCCTCATCTCGTTGTCTTGCTGTTCATTATTAATCTTTTAGAATTTTTAGAAAGTCTCACATGTCTGACGAAAATCTGCAGCCCGTATTTCAAATTCAACGCGTTTATCTGAAAGACTTATCGCTTGAACAGCCGAATTCTCCTGGTATTTTTCTTGAGCAAGAAGCACCAAGTATCGAGGTTTCCCTTGATGTAGGTGCAGAGCAATTATCGGAAGGCATCGTTGAATCTACAGTAACCGTTACTGTCACTGCAAAAATTAAAGACAAGATTGCTTTTCTTGTCGAAGGTAAACAAGCCGGAATTTTTGAAGCTCGCAATATTCCAGCAGAACAACTAGACCCATTGCTTGGCATTGGTTGCCCAAATATTTTGTATCCATATTTGCGCTCTAACATTGCTGATGCGATCACCCGGGCTGGATTCCCTCCTGTTCATTTGACAGAAATAAACTTTGAAGCATTCTATCAACAACGCCTACAAAACGTTGCTGAGCAGCAAGCAAAATTGCAAGAAGCTAGCGGCGATGTAGCTCCAGCGACTACGCATTAATTCAAGAACGACCTCATGCAGTTAAATAGCGCATGAGGTCTTCAAGTAAGACTTAAGGTTTATCTTTTATGCGACGTCTTCTACTTACTTTTTTCGTAGGGATAACTCTATTCTCTGGTTTAGCCCACGCCTTGGAATTCAGGTCTATAGGAGCATCTCCAGTGATCTTGTATGATGCCCCCTCAGCCAAAGGAGCTAAACTGTATGTTGCTCCTCGCGGCATGCCAGTCGAACTCATTTTGACTTATGGTACCTGGAGCAAAGTGCGGGATGTGGCTGGCGACCTGAGCTGGGTCGAATCAAAAGACGTAATCGCTCGTCGTAACGTGATCATTCGCGTAACCAATGCCAAAATACGCGTAGCACCGGATGAATCTTCAGCGGCAATATTTAGTGCCGATAAAAATGTTTTACTTGAAATGGCCGAAGCCGTCAATGCTGGATGGGTAAAGGTTAAGCATCGCGATGGACAACTTGGGTATGTAAAAATAACCGAGGTATGGGGTGTTTAGTTCAATCCGTCTAGTCAATAAGAGTCAAAAAAGGGACAGTTTTCTGTCCTTTTTTTATGTTCATCCAATCCATATTTAATTCTTTCAGGTCTTGATATGAAAATAACGATACTCGGTGCAGGCGCTTGGGGTACGGCATTGGCAATCTCACTCGCGGCAAGAAATGAAGTGCTTCTGTGGGGGAGAAATCAGAAAATGATGTCGCAGCTTCAGATTGATAGAACTAATCAGAATTATTTGCCCGACTTTATATTACCGCCACGATTACAGGCTACAGCTGATTTTGATATGGCCATCAAGCATGTTCAAGTCTCCGGACTATTGATCGTTGCAAGCTCAGTTGCAGGTTTGCGCCCCATTCTTACCCAGTGTCTTCCCTATCAATTAAAGCAAGTGGTATGGCTCTGCAAAGGCTTTGAAGAAGAAAGCCAATTCCTACCGCATCAGACAGTAAGGCAAGTGCTGGGTGAACAGGTAGCAGCGGGTGCACTTTCAGGCCCTTCATTTGCACAAGAGGTAGCAAAAGGCTTGCCATGCGCGCTTACCATCGCGTCTACAGACCCAATGCTATGCCAACAAGTGGTGGCCGCAGTACACGGCAATGCCATACGCGTGTATTCAAGCGATGATGTTATCGGTGTCGAAGTGGGTGGCGCCGTTAAAAATATTTTGGCAATAGCAACTGGCATCGCAGACGGTCTTGGTTTAGGGCTCAATGCTCGCGCTGCCTTAATGACGCGCGGCTTGGCAGAAATCAGCCGACTCGGGGTTGCTCTTGGTGCACGTAGCGAAACCTTAATGGGACTCACAGGTGTTGGCGATCTTATCTTGACCTGCACAGGGGACCTGTCGCGCAACCGCAAAGTGGGTCTTGGGCTGGCACAAGACAAGTCTTTAGCAACCATTGTTGAAGAATTGGGTCATGTTGCAGAGGGCGTGCGCTGTGCGCAGGCAGTTAGAACTTTAGCGGAACGACTCAAGATTGACATGCCAATCAGCGACGCTGTTGCTGGGGTATTATTTGATGGCATTTCTGCACAAAAAACAATAGAACGATTGCTAGCGCGCGACGCAAAACAAGAAGGGCTTTAATTTAGCCCTTTTCTAATATGCTAAATTGTTGCGCTTGCATTACTCTGACAATGACATGTTCGGGAACCTCTTTGTCACGCAGAAACTCGGACGCTTTGAAGTTACCCAAAGTGGGAGCGTAATAAACACCAATATCGACCAACATACGGGTAATCATATCCCTGCGTTTAAGAGGAAACTGATGTTTTAATTTCTTTTTCCGCTTTCTGCTTCCTGACACAATAGCTCCCAAGGGTTAGTGCGTAAGATGTGAGTACACAGTCTAATCCGGTTCAACTTTTTCAGGAGCTTTTTTAAGCGCTAATTTTTGTCTTTGCCGGGTGGAAGAAACGGATTTTTATGGCTGCCTGCTCCACTTCGTTTTGCCGCCAACGCGATCATGTTATGCGGCTTACTTTGGATGGGATCAAAACGAAAAACCATTTTCTGACGAATGCCTATTGGTTTGTTCGCCATGATGGTTTATCGTTTTTCAATTTCAACAAATAATTACAATATATAGCGCGACAAATCCTCATCTACCGACAAAGCTTGCAAACGCTGATCTACGTATGCTGCGTCAATGACGATTGTTTTACCGCTGTTTTGATGAGCGTCAAAAGAGATTTCTTCCAATAGTTTTTCCATTACCGTGTAAAGTCGGCGTGCGCCAATATTTTCTGTCGTTTCGTTAACCGAATAGGCAATTCCTGCCAATCTTTTTACTCCTTCAGAAGCAAAATCTATTGTGACGCCCTCTGTCGCTAACAGAGCCTCGTACTGTTTTGTCAGGCAAGCGTCGGTACCAGTCAGAATACGCTCAAAATCTGCAATCGAAAGCGACTCAAGTTCAACGCGTATAGGGAATCGACCTTGCAACTCCGGGATCAAATCAGAAGGCTTAGCTAAATGAAAAGCACCAGATGCAATAAACAAAATATGATCGGTTTTTATCATGCCATATTTGGTATTTACGGTGGTCCCCTCGACCAGCGGAAGCAAATCTCTCTGCACGCCAGCTCGTGAAACTTCAGCGCCACCTGTTTCAGAACGTGAGGCAATTTTATCAATCTCATCTAAAAAAACGATACCATTTTGTTCTACATTATTGATCGCTTCCTGCTTCAACTCGTCTTCATTAACGAGTTTTGCCGCTTCTTCTTCAATTAAAAACTTCATTGCTTCTTTGATTTTTAGTTTACGACTTTTTTTTCGGCCGCTACCGATACCAGAAAACATGGACTTGATTTGCTCGGTCATTTCTTCCATACCCGGCGGAGCCATGATTTCCATTTGAGGACCAGCTTCAGTGACATCAATTTCTATTTCTTTGTCATCGATAGCACCTTCTCGCAGACGCTTTCTAAAAGTTTGCCGCGTACTGTTCGGCGCGGCATCAATTGCAGAATTTTCGCTGATAGGCGCTGAGCCAACGATCGAAACAATATCTCGCGCAGCAGGTAACAAAATATCAAGAATACGCTCTTCTGCAGCCTCTTCTGCGCGGATTCTGACTCTGCGTGTAGCAGCTTCACGGGTTTGTTTAATACCAATATCAACTAAATCACGAATAATGGTATCGACATCGCGCCCAACATAACCAACTTCTGTAAATTTAGTCGCCTCGATCTTGATGAATGGCGCGTCAGCCAACTTAGCCAAGCGTCGCGCTATTTCTGTCTTACCAACCCCAGTCGGGCCTATCATCAAAATATTTTTGGGTGTTATTTCATGGCGTAATGGGTCAGGAACTTGCTGACGACGCCAGCGATTTCGCAACGCAATGGCAACGGCTCGCTTCGCGTTATCCTGCCCTACAACATGCTTGTCCAACTCAGAAACGATTTCTTGCGGAGTCATATTCATATTTATTTACTCTATTCATTCTTAATTGCTCCATGGGTCGAACTTATAGGAGCGACTTATTCGAGGGTTTCTATCGTATGCGAGAGATTAGTATAAATACACAGTTCGCCAGCAATAGTGAGCGATTTTTTGACAATATCTAGTGGAGACAATTCAGTATTCTGAAATAAGGCAATAGCTGCCGATTGCGCAAATGTACCTCCAGAACCTATCGCACCAATACCCTCATTTGGTTCCAGCACATCACCGTTGCCGGTAATAACCAATGTTGTTTCGCGATCTGCTACCAACAGCATTGCTTCTAGTCTGCGTAACATACGGTCAGTACGCCAATCTTTCGCCAATTCCACGGAAGCACGCATCAGATGTCCTTGATGTTTTTCCAGTTTTGATTCAAAACGTTCAATGAGAGTAAATGCGTCTGCCGTTCCCCCGGCAAACCCCGCTAGCACCTTATTATGGTAAAGCTTTCGTACTTTACGAGCTGTACTTTTCATCACAATATTACCTAGTGTAACTTGTCCATCACCCCCAAGCGCCACCAGATTTCCGCGTCGGACCGACAAGATGGTTGTACCGTGAAATTGTTCCATGAAATTCCTAAATGAAAATTTCCTTGCACTTTTGCAAGTTGCAATAGTGACGTCAGAACGAATTTTTCTGACTAGGAAAAAATTGAATGAGTTAAGAAGTGGGGATGCTCTCCCAAGATTGCAAGACATTAGGCGTATAAGTGCTAATGTTTACGTGGGAAAATGACTGCGACATTTTTAAGACCCATCGCATTGAATAAACTCATCACTAGGTAATTAACTTCATGAAACTGGATCGACGTTTCTTTTTTGCCCGCGATCGGCACAAGACCACTCAACAATTGTGCAGAGGCACCAAATTCCACGCGCTGCAGCTTGGAGCAATCGAGCAAAACCAGTTTATTAAACTCTGCATGCGCTGCAATTTGGCTAATCAGGTTTTCTGTTTTACCTTCGATCACCGTCGGCATCATAAAGCGGTCAGAGATGTCTTCAAAGTTGCGAGCGTCTGGTAGCAGAGTGGTCACCTTATTTTTTGGTGTTTCAAATGAGGGAGGAGATACCTCAAAGGTGATGCAATAATCGATACTCGCCTCTTCAAAAGCTTTTTCAAAATGTAGCAATTGTAAAATTTCAAGTAATAACAACCACGGAGCTTCGGTCTCGTCTCTCCGCCCAACTTGTAATATTGAACGAATTTTCTCACTGAAATCTTGAGCGCCAACTAGCATCAAGTCGTGTCCAGTTTTCTTTAAATTCTTTAATGAACGTAACAACAGTCCACAGCCGACAGGATCAACTTGCTTTACTCGCAAGAAATCAAGTTTTAGGCTTTTACTCTGTTTGCTGAGTGTTTGTAGTTTTTCGAGCAGCTTGATAATATTTCCATCAAGTTGACTAGGGAAAATTACACTAGGAATAGCGCCATCGTCACCTGTATTTGACAATTCGTCTGAATTTTCAATTGAGTCTCGCCACACTGGCGGAGACGTCTCAAATTTGCTGACATAGTCTAAAGAGAGATGATCGAATGCAGCACGATTATTACAAATCTGGTAAAGATCAAACAGCATAAACCAGGCAGTCTGCAGCATACTGCCAAGATTATCCTGAGAAATTGCTGATTGCAGCATTTGTTCAGCAACTTCATTTTGTCCGGTCGCAAACAAAATAGACGCTTCTTCAAGAAGAGGGACTGATTCGGAAGAACTTAATGCTGCAGCAGAAATATCCGCGAGATGGCCAAACAAGTAGTCTGTCGCCGGTGTGATCAAAGGTAAAGTGATCTGAAAATCAGATGCCGATGATTTACTGTTAACGTCTTCCACTAACGATCCAGCTTTAGCAACTTGTTTAATCGCAATAACGGATGGTGCATCAATGGGTATTTTGGGACGGCTCATATCGCGAGACATCTCAAACTCAATGGCGTCAATTTTACGTTCAGTGGCGCGAGCAATATGCCGCTGCGCTAAAACAGATTGCGACAACGCCTCGTCATCCTTTGGAGCAGCGATATCGGTATTACGAGTTCTGGATTTTGCTTTTTTTGAAGAAGGCTTGTCAGAACTAGGAGGCTCTGGACTAACTGGTTTCTTACCAAAAAACGAGAAAATCGCCACGTTGATCTTAACCTTGAATGAAATTAAAAATAATTTTTTATAAAATAAACTACGAATCAAATTTGTATTTTAAAACGTAACTTTTATATCCTAAAGTATAGTCTTATTCACTGACTAATTGTTAGCTTGCGTTTGCGCGCATGGATATCGAATGCATTAAATACCTTTCTAATTAATTCGCTATCTACTATTAACTTACTTCAATCTGGCATTAACTATTAAAAATTTTGAGCCGCTATGGATGCCATAGCGTGTGTTTTCAATCGCGGCGAGTTAACTACATCAATAATTAGTCTTTCGATGGTTACACAAATTTACAATTATTCAACCGTCAGTGCGTCTAATTTCAGCTTCGTAAATATAAAATTTACACCTATTTTTCATTAAAACGCGTGCCTGATGTAACCGCACATTTTAATTTGCCAATTTGTAATTAACCGATGAAATCGGTCTTGCAAAAAATCACGCGCAATCGCAAAAAAAGCGCGCAGGTGAGTCCTGAGCGCTTTTTTATCTTACTTAACGAATAGACTAATTAATCACCGTATAGTTTTTGCTTCATCTCGCGTCGTTGCTGCGCCTCAAGCGAGAGGCTCGCTGTCGGACGTGCGAGCAACCGTGGCACGCCAATTGGCTCGCCAGTTTCTTCGCACCAGCCGTATTCTCCAGCATCTATACTAGCAATAGATTGCTGTACTTTTCGCAGTAATTTGCGTTCACGATCACGGGTGCGCAGTTCTAAAGAGTGCTCTTCTTCTATCGTTGCACGATCAGCTGGATCGGGAACCAACACTGTTTCACGAAGATGCTCCGTTGTTTCGTCGGCATTTCTTAGCAAATCTTTCTCAAGTTGTTGCAAACGGGCTTTAAAAAATGCCAGCTGAGCATCGTTCATATAGTCCGTCTCACCCAACTTAAGAAGTTCTTCCTCGGTGAGCAAGGCTGCAGGTGCACTGACTGTAGCAGTCGATTTAGGTGATTTAGTTGCCACTTCGCTTACTTTCGATACAACGGATTAACATGCATGAATAACAGCTGAGCTGGCATTACGCCGTTTCAAAAACCTATTATCCTCCCCTTACTGGTAAAGTAAATGGCATTAATGCCAAGTTCTTTCACAACCGACGACACAAAAAACATCGCCTCTTTTCGGTTGGGCGCTAGTTTATACCAAACAAAGGTTTAAACCTTGAATAAAAACGTCTTTCGGTAAATTTTTACCAATAAAGACCATTTTACTTTGGCGCGGCTCCTCATCTGCCCACTTTGCACCGACATCCGTACCCATAATTTGATGAACACCTTGAAATATCACCTTACGGTCGGCGCCTTCCATTAAAAGCACGCCTTTATAACGCATCATACGAGGACCAAATACTTGCACCAAACCACCTAGAAACTCATCCAACTTAGCGGTGTTAAATGGCCTGTTACTTTTAAACACAAAGGCAGAGATATCGTCTGAGTGCCTCGCATGATGATGGTTGTTTTCTTGATCATGCACATGATTTTCGTTCGTGCAATCAACACCGTGCTCGTGCTCGTGCTCATGCGTTTCTTCATCTAAGAGAAAATCGGGGTCAAGCTCAAGTTTCGCGTTAAGGTTAAATCCTTTTAAATCCAGCACTTCAGCAATGGCAATAGTGCCGAAATTAACAGAGCAAATAGGAGCACGTGGATTCATTCGTATTAAGCGATGACGCAAAATATCTACTTGGGCAGTATCCACTAAATCTGTTTTAGACAGCAAAATCTTATCGGCGAAACCAACCTGTCGTTGTGCTTCTTCGTGCTCGTCCAACTGCTGCATCGCATGACAGGCGTCGACCACTGTCACGACGGCGTCAAGCATGTAATACATCCCGACTTCTTCATCGACAAAAAACGTTTGTGCTACTGGACCAGGATTGGCAAGACCGGTCGTTTCGATAATGACGCGATCAAAAGTAAGCTTACCTTCGTTTTTTTGCTCGATTAATTTACACAGCGCAACAATTAAATCACCGCGTACGGTACAGCAAATACAACCATTATTCATCTCAATGATCTGTTCGTTACTGTCTTGTACGAGGATGTCGTTATCAATATTTTCTTGGCCAAATTCATTCTCAATCACGGCAATTTTCTGGCCATGATCTTCATGCAAAATACGATTAAGCAAAGTAGTTTTGCCAGCGCCCAAGAAGCCTGTCAGGATAGTTGTCGGTATTAACGCCATAAATTAGATGTAATGATTTCAATAAAATTAGGTAGAGCAGCTGATGCACCAGCCCTTGATGGTAAGTTCAATATCGTGACTCTGAAAACCTCTTGGCATTGTTGTTTGCAAAGTGAACGTTAACTGCTCTTTCAGTGCGGACGCTTGCTGCTCATCGTTCAAGCAAAATAACTTGTTGCAGCGCGTGCATTTAAAATGGGCATGTTGGTGCTCAAAACCTGACTCCATGCCAGAAACAAATTTCTCACTACCAGTGCTATATCTAAAAATCCGATCATCGCCCGTAATTTTATGGGCGAGCCCGGCATCCGTAAGGCAATCTAAAGCGCGGTAAAGCGTTACCCGGTCTATATTCTTCAGTGCCTCTTGCACTTCCAGGTGGGACAACGCACGCTGGCTGATTAAGAGCGTCGACAATACCCTCGCTCTGGCATCAGTCACTCTTACCTTGGCTTTGCGCAACAAACTTTCTGCCCGTTCGCACTCACTCTGGCTGGCACTCACTGACGAGGAATTGAGTTGACTGACGACCATCAATTTTTAGTATTTAAAAAAATCACATTATGCACTCAAATGCAATTGAGTTGCAAAAGGCGTTATTTTTTTGCTCGAGGATGGCTGGCATCATAAACTTTAGCCAGATGTTGAAAATCAAGCGAGGTATAAACCTGGGTAGCGGCTATCGAGCTGTGCCCCAACATCTCTTGTACCGCACGCAAATCACCGGACGATTGCAAAACATGTGAAGCAAACGAATGCCGCAATACATGAGGATGGACATCGGCCGGGATACCAATTATGCGGGCATGCGCCTTCAAGCGCAGTTGCACCAAGCGAACCGACATACGTGTACCACGCTCAGTCAAAAATAAGGCATGCGTCTCTGACTTCACCAAGCTTGGGCGCAACCTAAGCCATTCAAGCAAGGCGTCAAGTGCATACGTACCGACGGGAACAACTCGCTGCTTGTCTCCTTTTCCTGTGACATGTACCTCGGCTTGCGCGATATCCACCCAACCCAAACTAGCATAGGCGTTTTCCTGAATGTCAGCGATATCGAGCCCAACCAGTTCTGATACCCTCAAGCCACTCGAATACAGCAACTCAAACATTGCACGATTGGCGCTTGGAATAGCTTCGTTACTGAGGGGAATAGGCGAAACCAGGCGCACAGCATCATCTACACCTAAAGCCTTAGGCAATGATTTTGCTTTTTTCGGTGCTTTGATTCCATCTACAGGGTTAGCTGGGATGCTTACCTGCTCCGCTAGCCAACGGTAATAGCCGCGCCAGCAGGATAGCTTACGGGCAATGCTTCGAGCGCTCAGACCGTCAGCATGCTTAAGCGAAGTAAGGCGGCGCAAATCGAAATAAGTCAGACTTGCCAACTCCTTGCCGTTAGCAAAGGACTCGAGATCAGCTAAATCAAGCTGATAACCGCTAATCGTGTGAGACGATAAATTACGCTGCGTCCGTAGAACCGTAAGATACCGGCCGATACCAGAATCTTGCTCAGCGCGGCTCATCTTAATTAATCAATCAGACAGCTCAACGCTGCGCTGCTGGTGTCGGCTATTTTAGAAAGAAAATCTGTTGCCATGTCCTTGGTAAATCGAGAAGGATCAGGTGAGCCCAGCACCAGCAACCCGAAAGTGGCCGAAGTTGGTGACAAGCGCAACGGCAGCATCGCGATAGATTCAATAGGAAACTCAGCATCAATCCAGCTGGCAGCTTCAAACTCCTGATTTTTGCCGCAAAAAGGAGCTGTCAATCCCTTCGCAAATAATTGCACGTCGTCCCCGGCAGACTGGGCGAACCACGTATGAGAAAAATCATCCGTCACTTGCCATAATCTCAGCGTAGCATGTGGCAAAGAAAAAATATCTTGCAACCCTTGCGTCAAAACGTGCGGCAATTCCACGTCATTTCGCGCTAACAATAAAGAACGCGTCCAATTTTGAAATTTTGATGTGATGCCATCATTTTCTTGTGCCACTCGCATCAATTCATTGAGCCGGAATTCTAGCGTGCGATGCTTTTCCCGGACAATTTCCATTTGCCTTTCCTGCAAAGAAATAGCGCGCCCCATAAGGGGACTAGTCAGCTTAATCTTTGAAAGAAGTTCTGCATGCTCCTCAAAAAAATTCGGATTGTTACTCAGGAAATCAGCGATGTCGTTGGAATTCATTATTCTCTATTTATTCTGTTTTAAATGTTGATTTCGCCGTCAAATACGGAAACTGCCGGGCCGCTCAAAAATACCGATTCATACTCGCCCTGCCAGGCGACCGACAATTCGCCGCCATGCGTGCCAACGCGCACTGGCGATGTCAGCAACCCGCGTCGTATGCCTGTTACCACGGCAGCACAAGCGCCAGTGCCGCAAGCGAGTGTCTCACCGGCGCCGCGCTCAAACACGCGCAACTTAATGTGCTGAGAATCAAGTATCTGCATGAAACCAGCGTTCACGCGTTTAGGAAAGCGCGGGTGATGCTCAATACATGGGCCATCGACCAGGACCAGAGCAGCCTCAACATCATCCACCACCTGCACGGCATGCGGATTACCCATAGACACAGCAGAAATCCAGACCATTTTGTGATTGACCTCAAGCGGCCATAGTTGATCGTCAGCTTGCATTTTTGCAGTCAGTCCGTTGGCATCGAACGGGACTTTGGCCGGATCGAGAATTGGCGCGCCCATATCTACGGTTACGCTGCCATCAGGATTCAGGCACGGCGCTATGATACCCGTCATCGTTTCTACCCGAATCGTTGTCTTGTTCGTGAGTTTTTTGTCAGTAACAAAGCGCACGAAAGCGCGAGAGCCATTACCACACTGCTCGACTTCACCGCCATCTGCATTATAGATGCGGTAACGGAAATCTACGCCTTCGGTCACTGGCCGCTCCACGACCAGTATTTGATCGGCACCTATGCCAAAACGACGGTCGGCAATGCATTTCCATTGCTCGGTTGTAAAGTTAATCGTTTGGTTAATTGCGTCAATAACGACAAAGTCATTTCCAGCGCCATGCATTTTGGTAAATTTGAGTTTCATCATTACATTATATATCGCACGATAAAGACTTCGCCGTTATGGCTAGCAAGGGAACACGATGGATATTGTTTCACAAGGATTTGTACACGCCACATCCCAGAACAATGTCGTCGTTGATCAATTTAATGTAGGACGTTTTGGTTTCATTGCGCTGCGAAACTGGATTGACGATCACATAATCAACCCACCCACCTGTTTGCGGTAATGCAAAGGCATCCGTCACCAATTTTTT
>JACMRF010000082.1 GCA_014376575.1 Undibacterium sp. | reverse complement strand
TTACGACGATATGCAGTACACCCGGCGTGACTGGCGCAATCGCAATCAAATAAAAACTCCGCAGGGCGTGCAGTGGTTAACAGTTCCCGTCCAGGTCAAGGGAAAGTATGAGCAAAAAATTAGGGATACCGAAATTAACGGCTCGGACTGGGCCGCGACCCACTGGAAAGCATTGACTCAGAACTACCGCCGCGCGCCTCATTTTGACGAAATCGCAGCTTGGCTTGAGTCTTTGTACCTCGTCGAATCCTACACGTATCTCTCTCCGCTAAATCGCCGCTTCATCGAAGCTGTGTGCAATTATCTGGGCATAAAGACAATTATTCGCAGTTCATGTGACTACACCTTGGTTGATGGAAAGACGGAGCGGTTGGCGGATCTATGCGTACAAGCTGGCGGCACAGAATACATCTCTGGCCCGGCGGCCAGAGATTACGTTCAAACAAGCGTATTCACTGATTTAGGTATTACGCTGACTTGGTTTGATTACACTGGCTATTCCAAATACCCCCAACTTTGGGGTGAGTTCACTCATGAAGTCACCATTCTTGATTTGTTGTTTAACTGCGGTAAAGATGCACACCGCTTCATGAGGTATGTGCAGGCATGAAACTATCCATCGTTGCAACGCTTTACCAGTCGGCGCCTTATGTGGCCCCATTCCACCAACGCGCCAGCGCCGCTGCCCGGCAGTTGGTGGGGGATGATTACGAGATTGTCTTGGTCAATGACGGGTCACCCGACAACAGCCTAGATATTGCGGTGCAGTTGAACCTGAACGACCCCCATGTCGCGGTGGTTGACCTGTCGCGAAACTTTGGCCACCACAAAGCCATGATGACCGGCTTGGCCTACGCCACCGGGGCGCAAGTGTTTCTTATCGATAGTGATTTGGAAGAAGAGCCCGAGTGGTTAATTACCTTTACTGAGCGGATGCAAAACGATCCGTGCGATGTAGTGTATGGGGTCCAAGAGCAGCGCAAGGGCGATTGGTTCGAACGATGGAGCGGCCATTGGTTCTACAGTCTTTTCAATGCGCTCACCGGTATGACCCTTCCAGAAAACGTTGTCGTCGCACGCTTGATGACACGCCGTTATGTCGATGCCTTGCTGCTTCACGAGGAGCGCGAGGTTTTCATAGCTGGCCTTTTTCACATTACAGGTTTCACTCAACATTCGCAAACAATAAAGAAAAAAAATACCAGTGAAACCACCTATACATTTCGAAAAAAAATGTCTTTACTTGTTAATTCAGTAACATCTTTCAGTAATGCACCGCTAGTTAGCATTTTTTATATTGGCATATTAATTTCTTTTATTGCAATAATCTCTATTGCTTACTTGGGTATTCACTGGATTTTTCTCTCCAAACCACTAAGTGGCTGGACCTCGGTGATGGCATCGATCTGGCTTCTTGGCGGGATGATCATTTCCTTTATAGGTATAGTTGGTATCTATCTGTCAAAAATATTTTCTGAAACGAAACGACGTCCATACACTATTGTAAGGCAGCATTATGTTAAACGGGAAACCTGAGCTATTGATTGTCATTAATGTTTTTTTGTTACTCATAAAAATATAATAGAAATATATGTCTATGTCCAATACCCCATATTGCTGCCCCCTGACCAGAGAAAAACTATGTATGGATGATTTTGGATTGGTCAATAATCAAGGGACATATTATCCTTTTTTAAGGTGGAAATTTCCAACCCGATCCCGATTTTTATCGATGAAAAACTATTGTCCAGTGGCGATAAAATTTCTTAATTAATGTACAAAAAAGATAATGCAGAATCTGTATACGAAAATTCTTTGACATGGCTTTTTAAAACATTTAAAGAGGATGATCAATCTTTCAGGAATTCATTATTAAAAAAATTGCATTTAAAGAAAGGTGATCGTGTACTCGTAACTGGGTGCGGTTTGGGTGATGATTTAGAGTGTATTTGGCCAATCATTGGTTCAACAGGCGAACTATTTGCACAAGACATCTCAAATTTAATGATTGCTGCAACTGCAAAAAGATTGAGTAGCAAAAAAATTTTATCGTTTAATACTTATAACCTTTATCTTAGTGTTTCAAATGCCTCAATGCTTCCATATCCAGATGCGTATTTTGATGCCGCATATCGTTTTGGAGGTATAAATTTATTTTCCGATATGAAGTCTGCAATACATGAAATGGCTTGCGTTGTTAAAGTAGGTGGTGAAGTATTGATCGGAGTTGAAGATTTTGCTCCGTGGCTTAAAGAAAGTGAATATGAAAAGCAGCTATTTGCAATAATGCACTTTGGGCTTTGGAGGCGCCTCCTGCCTTGCTGCCTGAAACTGCGTCGAACGTGAATTTGACTTGGGTGCTTGGAAACTGTTTTTATGTTGTGGATTTTGTAGTTTCTTCGTCAGGTCCAATTATGGATATGGACATACCGCATCAAGGAACTCGTGGCGGCAGTATGCGAAAGCGGTATTTTGGTCAGTTTAAGGTATAGACCCTATGCTAAAAAATGAAGTGGCTCTGGCTGCGTCAAGGTCTGGCGAGAGTGGCAGTGCATGGATGGAAAAGGTTATTTCAAACGCATTGTTAAATATCCAGACTTCCAAAGATTAATCGTTATTTGAAAGAATATTAATCTATGGCAATAAAAATTTATGCAAAATAGTAAGATTAAACTATTAACCGAAATTGCCGAATATTACACGGCCAGGCTGGCCGAGCATGGAGAAACAGCGCGTGGGGTGGACTGGAATGGCGAAGAAAGCCAAACAACCCGTTTCGCTCAACTGTGCAAAATCATTGATGCCTCCGGTCCATTTTCAATAAATGACTTGGGCTGTGGTTATGGTGCGCTCTATGATTTTCTGGCCAAAGAGCATGCGGTTTTTTCGTATTTGGGTATTGATGTGTCCGAGGGCATGGTTCAAGCTGCCACGCAGCGCTACCAAGACAAAGACCAAGCGAGCTTCATTCTGGCCAGCGAGCCAGACCATGTGGCTGACTACGGTATGGCCAGTGGTATCTTGAATGTACGCATGGGACGCTCAGATGCAGAGTGGCGAGCCTATCTTGAAAATACCTTGGACGTGCTGAATCGCACCAGTCGTCTTGGGTTTGCATTCAATTGCCTGACTTCTTATTCCGATGCTGACAAGATTCGCGACTACTTGTATTACGCAGACCCCTGTGTTCTGTTTGACTTCTGTAAGCGCCGCTACTCACGCAATGTGGCGCTGTTGCACGACTATGAGCTTTATGAATTTACGATTCTGGTAAGGAAGTCACCATGAAGAAACGCCTGATTATTTTTGGCTCGGGTCCAATCGCCCAACTTGCTCACTACTATTTCAGCACCGACTCAGCTTATGAGGCTGTCGCTTTTACGGTTGACGCCGCTTATCTAACTGACTCAACTTTTTGTGGTCTGCCCATGGTTGCCTTTGAAGAAGTGACCAAACGTTATCCGACTGATCAAGTTGACTTTTTTGTTGCGGTCAGCTACACCAAGCTTAATGTGGTGCGCAAGAACAAGTATCTGGCCGCCAAGGCATTGGGTTACCGGATAGCCAGCTTTATCAGTTCACGGGCCACGGTTTTAAATGATGGCCGAATCGGTGAAAACTGTTTCATTTTTGAAGACAATACGATTCAGCCGTTTGTGACCATTGGCAACAATGTGACTATCTGGAGCGGAAATCATATTGGCCACCATTCGACTATCAAGGACCACTGTTTCATTGCCTCGCACGCTGTTGTGTCCGGTGGTGTTGAGATCGGTGAGCAATGTTTTGTGGGCGTTAACGCAACTCTGCGTGACCATATTAAGATCGGTGATAGATGTGTTATCGGAGCTGGCGCATTGCTTCTAGCCGATGCCGCACCAGAGGGTGTCTATATGGGGACCGCCACCGAACGATCAAAAATCCCGAGCTCAAGATTGAGAGCAATATGAATACGAGCATGAGGTGGAAAAAACTGGGACTTGTTTTCTGTCCGTCGGGTGAGTTTGAATGGATGCACTCACATGCCGCTGTGCCAATAGCCGAAAGTCTGGGGAAAAACTTATTTAAAATCTATTTTAGTTCAAGAGACAAAGATAACAAAAGCTTTACCTGCTACGTAGTAATCGATATTGAACATCCGAATAAATTATTAGATTTATCGACTAAGCCAGTTATGGTTCCCGGGGGACTGGGTGAGTTTGATGATAGTGGGGCGATGGGAACTTGGCTTACTACTTATAAAGGTAAAGATTTTCTTTATTATGCTGGATGGAATTTGGGCGTAACCGTGCCTTTTAGAAATTCAATAGGTTTGTACACGAGGACAAACGGTGGTGAGTTCACGCGTCACTCAAGCGGTCCAATTGTTGACCGATCAATGTATGAACCCCATTTCTGTGGAAGTTGCGCTGTTTTACCTAGTGAGGATTTTTGGCGTATGTGGTATCTGTCGTGCACAGGCTGGCAAATGCGTGACGGTAAACCACAGCATCGATACCACTTAAAGTACGCCGAATCTTTGGACGGAGTCATCTGGCAAAGGAACGGCGTTGTTGCCATCGATTTTGCAAACGAACATGAATACGCAATTTCGCGGCCTTCGGTGATTCGGGATAGTGATCGATGGAGGATGTGGTATTCCTTCCGCGGTCAATCATATCGTATAGGTTACGCAGAGTCTGATGATGGCCGTCAGTGGACCCGACTCGATAGCAAAGCAGGCATTGACGTATCTGCGACTGGATGGGATTCGGACATGATTGAGTACCCATTCGTTTTTGACCACGGAAACCAGCGTTACATGCTGTACAACGGGAATGGTTACGGAATTACGGGCTTTGGCTTGGCAGTATTGGAGAAGCATTAATGCCTCGCCACCTTGATTACCTTTATATCGTTGCAACGATTGGTTTTACCGTTTACGGACAACTGATTCTTAAGTGGCGGATAGCGAAATTTGGCCCGCTTCCCCTGGATTTTTTTGAAAAGCTGAAGTTTCTTCTTGCCCTTCTCGCCGACCCAGCAATTTTCTCTGGCTTTGCTGCTGCGTTTCTGGCTTCGCTCGCATGGATGGCCGCCATGACGAAATTTGACTTGAGTCACGCCTACCCATTTATGAGTCTGAATTTTGTCGTGGTGCTGTTACTGAGTGGTTGGCTTTTGAGCGAACCTTTGACACTCCAAAAAGTGCTAGGGGTAGGATTGATTGTGCTCGGAACGGTGGTCGCAGCCCGTGCATAGGTCACGAACATTTGCTGGCGGACCGTTGCTATTTTAAGAACGTGATGGCGTTGTTAGGACGAATGTCACGCCCTGCCTATAGCAATCATCGCGCTGTATTTACGTTTGCCCTGCCTGGAGTATCGACGTGAGCATAGAAAAAATTCCGTTCAACCAACCTCAGCCTTGAATTCGGCTGGGTATCTCACCGTCTTCATGACTTGCTCTCCTTTTTAATTTCGAC
>JACMRF010000081.1 GCA_014376575.1 Undibacterium sp. | reverse complement strand
TTGGCTTCAGCCAACCCTTGCACTACTGTATTGGTGCCCCCAAAAGTGGCGCCCACTGTGGCTGCCTGCGCCATCTGCCTGAGCTGCGCGAACAGTCCAACACCCTCAGGCCCCATCCAATATGCAACCACTTTAAAACTGATAAGCCATAAAAACGCTGACACAAAGACACCAGCAGTACTGACAAAAACCCCGCTTTTAAGGTTGGTTAAAAGTAAGCCCATGAGCAGCTATAACCTTAGGAGCCCGCTTTGATCGCCAGCCCGGGACGCAAACGAGACAAAAGCAAGCCCCAAAGGAAAAAAGCAAAAATCCCAGGATATGGCTGTCGCAAAGTTACCTTGAAGTTACTGTCAATCAACACCAGGAAGGCAACCAGCCCCGCAAGCCATAAAGTTTGCTCTGGAAGATGTTTACGAAATCGCCATATCTGCGAGGAGGTAAAAATAATCAGACTGAATATCGGCAGCAAAGCTATCAATCCAAAGTTATAGGCAAAATCAAGATACCAATTATGGGCGCTTGTTTTGACTTCACGCGGCGGCGGTGCTTCATGGCCAAACAAAAGTGTACGTTCATTTTCAGTAATCCATCCGCCATACAGCTTCCAGTCAGAAAGACGACCAGCAACATTAACTGGCAACTTGCCTTCAACCAGAGCCTGAAACTTGTTTGTGTACTGTGCATTGTCATCAATGACAGATGTGCTGTTTTTAGCTATATTAAAATAAATGGCCACTACCGCTGCGGCGACTGCAATACATGCACCAAAAGCTAGCCAGCCAGTCAGTCGTTTGGCTTTAAGTTTCGACATTTTCAATATAAAAAATACTATCACAAAGCAACTGTATGCAGCAATCGCCAAAAATGATGCACTGGCAACAACATAAACCCCCATTGTAAAAATCAATGGCCGTAATACCGGTTTATGGTATTCCCACAAATGCACAATGACGAAGCAAAAAGCCACGACAAAGATAACTGGAACAAATTGAAAATGCTGATAAATACTGAACACGTAGAGATAGTGAGTCAAGGTCAAAGTGTGCTGCCACCAACCTGCAAAAAGCTGTAGAGGGACAAATAACAGCAGTAGCCACATAAAAGCTTTGGGGATTGTATTGTTGTCGTCGTGAACCAGTTGCCCAAGCATCAACCCCATGGTCGGCAAGAAAAATTGCAAGGCAAGTATTACTTTTCGTCCCTCAATGCCATACGTTGATCCAGCAAATAACATGGACAGCAACATCGTTATGCAAAGCGCAAAAATGAAAGCTATTGCCTGCCAGACCTTGCGATAATTTCGAAAAAAAACAATCACTCCAAATAGGCATGTGCCTATCGAGATTGGCAAGGGCAGTTTGTTGAGTATGCCCTTCGAATCAATAACCAAGTCCTGGCTGTCAAAAATTCCGCCAGAAAGCTGAAAAAAAACAGGGGAAAGTAATGTTGCAGCAATAATCCAAATTGTTAGGTTTTGTTTTTTAAAT
The DNA here is from genome assembly GCA_014376575.1 of Undibacterium sp. The sequence continues at coordinate 22,304 of JACMRF010000081.1, read as the reverse complement.
TGCATATAATTTTTATTATCAACAACAACATCTTTTGCGTGCAATGTCAAAAATATTCCGCTTTTATTCAGTCTTGATCGCGAACTCTTCCTTCTTACGTCCCTGCGCCAGTAAAGTCGCCAGCCATCGCGGCGTCAAACCGCGTCCGCTCCAGGTTTCCTCATTGGGTCCTCGATATTTAGGGGCAACAATGGCAGTTTTCTTTACACCAACATTGACTTTTTTTATCTTGGGCCGAGTTTGAGGTTTTTTAATCCCATTAGCACGCACTTTGTTGAACTGCAAGTCTTTCAAAGTGATACCGAATGCACTCATTTTGGTGCGGATTTCCTGAACTGTTTTATTAAACTCACGGGATCTGATTTCAATTGCCTGTTTTTGCAATTTTTCAATTTGGTTTTGAATTTCAATCAAATTATTCATGAATTAAGCTCCTATTAATTAACGACATATTCTTTAAAATTTATTCTGGTATCACGTTTTCAGTGAATAACATTGTCACGCTGGATGACCTTCACAGCAGTCATGAAAATAATTTTCATATCAAATAGAAATGATTGCCGATCCAGGTATTCTTTATCAAGATTAACTTTCTGCGGAACAGGAAGTTCATCTCGCCCATTTATTTGCGCCCAGCCTGTCAAGCCCGGTACAAGTTTATCAATGCCATATTGAGTGCGCAGAGCTATCAAGTCATGCTGATTAAACAACGCTGGCCGAGGGCCAACAAAACTCATATCACCTTTAATAATGCTCCACAATTGCGGTAGTTCATCCAGACTACTTTTGCGCAAAAAACTGCCGACAGGTGTGAGATAACTGTCCGGATCTTCCAATATATGAGTGGCAACCTCAGGCGTACCGATACGCATGCTGCGGAATTTTGGCATTTTGAAAATGCGATTGTTACGCCCCACCCGATCAGACCAATATAATATTGGACCTTTTGAAGTAAATTTCACCATGCAAGCCACCAACATCCACGGCAGGCCCAGTAGGATCAGCGCGAAAACGGCGAGCATAAAATCACAAAAACGTTTCATCACTCAGTCACACAATAATTATTGTTTACGCCAAACCACACGATTAATATAGCCGGTATAACTCAATACCAAACGAACAATCTTGCGTGATACGTTGGATGATACGTAATCTGAAACTGGCCGCATCGCACCATGGCTTCCTTGTTGTTCACAAACTACGCGAACTGCCTCAAGAACCTCCTGCGATTTGAGGCCAGACATAATTAAAATACCTTCATCCATTCCTTCCGGGCGCTCGTGTGCATAGCGAATAGTGATCGCTGGCAAATTTAACAATGACGCCTCTTCGGTGATGGTTCCACTGTCAGAAATAACACACATTGATTCCATCTGTAATTTGACAAAATCAAAAAAACCAAAAGGCTTCGCAAAATCAATCAATGGATTAATATTTGTCAAACCTAATGCATCGAGACGTTTACGAGTCCGGGGATGGGTGGAAACAATGACAGGAAAACCGTACGTACCAGCCAGAAGATTTAAGGTTTCTACCAAATCCCTGAGGTTTTCAGGCGTGTCCACATTTTCCTCGCGATGAGCACTGACGATAAAAAATTGACCCGCCGTGAGCCCCAAACGCTCAAGTACGTCCGATTTTTTGATACTGGGCATGTAATGATGCAAAACCTCGTCCATGTGCGACCCGGTTTTAATGATAGTTTCAGGTCGTATACCTTCTGCTATCAAATAGCGCCTGGCATGCTCCGTCAAGACCATATTAATATCACTCAAATGATCCAATACCTTGCGATTCAGCTCTTCTGGCACCCGTTGGTCAAAGCAACGGTTACCAGCTTCCATATGAAATACAGGTATTTTTCGACGCTTGGCAGAAATGACAGCCAGACACGAATTGGTATCACCATAGAGCAATACTGCATCCGGTTTTTCGATTTCAAAAACCTCATCTGATTTTATGATCACCTGTCCAATTGTTTGCGCTGCGGTATCGCCTACAGCACCCAGAAAATAATCAGGTTTACGAATTTGTAAATCATCAAAAAATATTTGATTCAACTCGTAATCATAGTTTTGACCCGTATGCACCAACACGTGTCTGGTGTGTTTGTCCAGCTCTGCAATCACACGGCTCATTTTGATAAGCTCTGGTCGCGTGCCGACAATCGTCATCACTTTAAGCATTGAGATGCTCCTTGATGAAGTCCAGCTTTTCTAACAAATGTTTAACCTGTGCCATATCTAGTTGCTGCGTGTTGTGCGACGTGTAATCGTCAAGATTTGAAATTCTTTCCTCACCATCGCTAAAATATTTGGCGTAGTTGAGATCCCGGTTGTCTGCAGGTATGCGGTAATACCCCCCCATATCGTCAACTCGAGCCATCTCTTCTCGGGAAACGAGTGTTTCATACAGTTTTTCGCCATGACGCGTACCGATTGTACGAACAGCGTTAGATCTGTTCCCCGGGAAAAGCGTTATAAGCGCTTGGGCTAAATCCGCGACCGTAGACGCAGGCGCTTTCTGTACAAAAATATCACCTTGCTTGCCGTGCTCAAATGCATGCAATACAAGGTTAACCGAGTCGTCCAGCGACATTAAAAAGCGTGTCATGCTGGGATCCGTGATAGTCAACGGTTTACCCTCTTGCAGTTGCGACACAAATAACGGTATGACGGATCCGCGCGATGCCATCACGTTGCCATATCGCGTTGCGCAAAGTACCGTTTCGCCGTCATTCTGCATGCGCGCCTTGGCAACCATTAATTTCTCCATCATGGCTTTGGACACGCCCATGGCGTTGATGGGGTACACCGCCTTATCAGTGCTAAGCACCACAACGCGCTCTACACCTTTGGCTATAGCAGCATTCATAACATTGTCCGCACCTATCACGTTAGTTCTTACCGCCTCCATCGGGTAAAACTCACACGAGGGCACCTGTTTTAGTGCAGCCGCATGAAAAACGTAGTTCACCCCTTTCATTGCATGAAGCGTGCTGTCATAGTCACGAATATCACCAATGTAAAACTTGAGCTTGTCGTTATTGAGGGCTATGCGCATTTCCTCCTGCTTTTTCTCATCGCGGCTGAAAATACGGATTTCACGTACGCTGGTTGACAGAAAGCGCTTGAGCACTGCATGCCCAAAAGAGCCAGTGCCACCGGTAATCATCAATACTTTATCGTTGAACATCAATTAATCTCGCGTTGTCTGGACATGTACATGGATTGCACTAACGTCGGCCAGGATGGGACGTCGTAACCGGTTGCTTTGTAAAACCGCGTTGAATCAAGTGATCGATCAATCACAAACCCGTCATCCCGGATGACGTCGATTGACTTTCCATAAATATCGGCAATCAGGCGCAACAAGTCGTATTTCCCGATGGGCGCCGTCCCAACATGGTACAGACCAGAAAGATCAGCGCGAGGAATAACAATATCGCGCACGATTTGCGCGAATACCGTGTTGGGTAAACCCGAAAAAATAGCTTGGTTGAAGCCTTTGCAGCTGCCTTCCTGTGACAAAAACCACTCCAGCAAGCCATATGTAGTCTCAAGCTCGTGCCCTATGGTTGAGGTGCGCAATGTGATGGCGTGCGGATAATTCACTTCACCTAAAAATTTTGATTTGCCATAAAGGTCACTTGCGTCCGCTGCATCCTCCTCAACATAGCTACCCTTGGCACCAGAAAAAATACAATCTGTGCTGACGTGTACCAGACGCGCGCCAACAACAGCGCATAACGCCGCCATACGGTGCGGCAACAATGCATTGACAGGTATTGCCAACAGGGGATCCGATGCCTCTATATGGTGTTTTGTCAAACCGATACAGTTTATGACCACATCCGGTTTTACTTGTGCAAAAACTCTTACCAGCGCGTCTTGTGAGTCAACGTCAATATTAGTCAACAGCCTGCTAGCAATAGAGGGAGAAAAAAAGCGCTTTGATGCATCGGAGCGGAGAGTGCCAAAAACCTGCCATTCCTTTGTTTCGCTCAAAACGCGAACCATGGCACTGCCAATCATGCCGCTGGCTCCAAACACGAGGACTTTCATTTATTTTCCTTGTACGTCACGGACACAGAACGAATGTGCGCAATCAGCTGGTCAGTCAACATGTCATGGTCGAAATTGGCTTGAAAATACCGTTGCCCATTCCCCCCCAGTCTTGCCCGTTCCGCGGCACTCATGTTAAACAGCTGCAACACTGCGGCAGCTAACGCTTTGGCGTCACCCGCCGGTGTGGCCAGGCCGGCATCAGCCTCTGTGACCAAGCGTGCGCCTTCGCCATTCAAAGATGCCAGAATAGGTCGGCCAGATGCCATATACGCCTGTACCTTGTTCGGTACTGTGGCTGCAAAAATAGCTTCATCCGATAAAGACACCAACAACGCGCCAGCTTTTCGCATCAGGCCAGGCATGGTGTCAACAGGATAACGGCCTGGCAAATGCAAGTTGGTTAGCCCCAACAAAGCAACTTGTTCAAGCATCCAGTCCCTGCGACTGCCCTGACCGATGACGACAAATCGGATTTCAGGGTAATTCTTTAACTGAAATGCCGCTTCAACGATGACCTCTACAGCCTGACCCATCCCAATGTTGCCTGCAAAAACAATTGGAAAACCTTGGTCGAGGGCTGGAATATCAGGCAAATCTGCAAGCGATGGCGAAGAAAAGTTTTGGTCAACAGAGTTGGGGTAATAAAGTATCTGCTTGCCAGGTGCCATTGTCGCCACGATGGGCAGAAATGCGCGCGACTGAACCAGCAACAAGTCAGCGCAGCGATAAATAAGTTTGACCAGTCGCGCCACCTGCGCAAGCACTCGGGGGTTGCGCACATAACCCGTTGCCTCCAGACTTTCTGGCCATAAATCCTGTACCCAAATAATGACTGGACTGCGTTTTATCCAACGAAGGAAAATTGCGGGAATAGCCTGGAAGATGGGCGATACACCGTACACAAAAATTGCGTCGTAACGTTTGCCTCTCAAAAGCCAAGGTGCCGATAACAGCCCGAAAAAAATGAAAGAAAGATAGTTCAAGGCAAGCCGAATCGCGCTTTTAGCACCGCGCGGCAACAACGGCACACGAAATATCGTAGACCCATACCACTCTTCGGTCTGCCAGCCCCAAGTACGATAGCCCGAATACAGACGACCTTCTGGATAGTTCGGCTTACCAGTCAAAACATCAACTTCAATGCCTTTCTCTATCAATGTCTTGACCAAGTCATTGATGCGAAAACCTTCCGGCCAGAAGTACTGACTAACAATCAGGATACGCACAATGATCCATTTTCAAAAACAACCAAGCCTGGAACCTATTCATAGCAAAACGGCTTTACCGCCATCCAAGGCAGATGGTTGGCCCTGATTGTCAATACTATCGGCCAACAACCACCAGCACAGACACGCACCAAGCACCATCGACATAAATATCCATATTGGAAATAACTGTGGTGTCCGTAAAAATAAGCCCGAAGAGAAGCAAAAAATCAATCCCACCAGAGCATAGGAAGAATAAATGCCACGAGCTTTGCGATTTTTCACAATCCCAAGCCACAACATCACAACCCACAGCCCAAGCCAGATAACCAACGAAGCTATGCTGCCAATCGCGTAAATCGACATAAAAGAATTATCGCTGGTATATTCAAGCACCATTCTGCCATTCACTGATTCACCCATATGCCCAGATACATAAACATTTGCAGCGGATTGAATGTTTTCAAATGCAGGCAGGAAAGAAAATAATTTAGCTATCGGAAAATAGATTTTCATCATGAAAATCCAGAATATATCTATCGGCAATTGCATAAATCTTTGCAAATTTGCAAGTAAAGTTTTTGATATTAGATATTGGGAAGGGTTTATATAACTGATAATACTGACGCAAATAATAAATGCCGTGATAAATGAAACCAGTGGCCAAAATTTATTGGTAAGCGATAACTGTATAGATTTTTTATTGCTCAGCATAAATAATGAAATGGCTAACAGATTTATGATTGCCAGCATAAGGCCACTTCGTGATGACGACAAAATCAGACAAGCCACGAAAAGAAGCATGAATCCCAAGGTAGCGAGCCTTGAAATCCATCTTATGTGAAACATGAACGAAATCAATACCACCATCAACGCAGACCAGAATCCAAGAACGTTCGGGTTAAACAGGGCGCCACTCGCTCTGTAAGAAAACCCGGATGCGTACGAGGTACCAGCCCACACCACGCCAGTGGCGATCTCATAAGCGCCACTCGCCACCATGACTATTGATAGCGCAGCCAAAAAGCCTATCCATTCAGCGCGAAAAGCAATCAAATATTTACCGCCCTGTTTTAAAACAATTGCAAAGACAATAGCACTCGCCCACATCCACGCGGCAAAAAAGGTTTCCTTCGAAATAGTTAACAGCTTTCCTGTACTGGCATTTCGTAAATTTGCAGCGCCAAGCGCCATGATAAATAAGAAGAGAAAAATCAAGTAGGCTATTGTTAATATTAACCTGGCATTCCCCTGAAGAGCCTGTACAGGATGATGCAAACGATTCATCAGCAGAATAGTGCAGCAAATCATGAAAAACAAGCCCGACAGTTTCGCTCCCAAATCACTGCTTTGGTAGTGAAGCTCATTCAGGGTATCAATTCCATTACCTGTTGCCGCTGCAAAAATTGCGTAACCACCGTGCAAACTAAGGTATACAAAAAGAGCAGCAATAACTGCACCGACGCCTTTGCGAATAGACAGATAATATAATAAAAGTAAAATCAATATCAGATTTGGAATTGCATTCCATAGAAAATATTTCTCGCCTGACATTATTTTTTACCTACTGATGTTGCTATAAGTTGCGCGTATAGGTCTTTATACGTTTGAATAACAATATTCCACGAAAAATATTCTGCGATATATTGCTTTATATTTATTGCTGCACGCACCATCAGCTCCGGATGCGGCAAGACGTTAATCATGCCCTTCTCCAAGCCTTCAACCGATGCGGCGACAACCCAGCCTCCACCCACCTCGGCCAGTTGATCAAAGCCACACTGGTCAGTCAATAATACGGGGGTCCCGCATATACCGGCTTCCAGTGCAACGATAGACATAGCCTCGTGGCGCGATGGAATCACAAGCAATTCTGCAGCATGGTAAGCGTCTGATTTCTCAGCCCCACCCAGGTAACCTAAGAAGTGGACTCTGTCAGCCACACCGGCCTCTAGAGCCAATGTTTTCAGTTGCTCCAGCATCCCGCCATCAGGTCCCACAAATACGAGATCAACATTTCGCAGCCTGTCTTTGAGATTACAAAAAGCCTGCAACAGCAAATCAGGGCCTTTGATCAAATTCAATCGCCCGACAAAAAGAACAAATGGTCTAGAGTCGAGGGCGTATTTTTGACGAAAACTGTCAATATTACAAGAAGTGAAATCAGTCTCCACAATACCGTTAGGAATCACAAGAATCTTCTCCGCTGCACTACCTGACAATATAAAGTAGTTTTTTTCTTCCTCAGTAACCGCAATGCAGCTCGCGGCATTTCTGATGATCTTGTCACCCACAACATAGTTGTATATTTTCTTTAATGCTTTTGAGCGTCCAAAAATAGAGAGTGCGCCCGCTGGACAAATCACATACGGTTTTTTAGCTTTTATTATTGCCAGATAAACCAATGCATTAAGTACGGTCCAATGCCCAATCAAATGAACCACATCTGATTGATTGACAAGCTGCTGAACATAGCGAAACGATACTTTGGGAATGTAAAAACGTCGATTTAAACATGGCAACGCTGTTACACGGCCTTCGCCCAATGCATTTAGCCGCTGCTTGTTCAATCCTGTATCAATGGTCAGTACGCGGCAACTCACACCAGCCAGAAGCAGGAACTGACTCATCTGAAAGGATCTTTCAGCTTCTCCACCCCCCGTAACCGGGTCGAAGTTACTACAAACATTCAATACATTCATCACAACTGTTGGGGTTATTTTTTGTCTGCGCGATTAATACGCTCAAAGATTGCCGACGCCATCAACTGATACCCAACGCCTCCCAAATGCGTGTCGTTAGGCAGATACAGATCTACATTGCTGACAACTTTTTGCTGGAGCGCGCCCAACAAATCTACTGAATTAATGCCCCCGTTTGCAAGCGCTGTAGCCATGTCTGGATACCCAGTTTTGTCCGCCTCTAAGAGCATGTAAGGGCGATAAACGGTCGATTTATCAGGTACAAGCACGACCAGCAGACGCAGATTTTTTTCCGATAGTCGATCTTGAATTCGCCTTAAATTTGAAATGGCTGCCTGGGTATCTTTGGGAGTCCATGATTTTTTGTTGTCGTCTTCCGCGTAATAAAGAAGTCTGTTTGACTGCCTGTTAGAAAAGAGCGTCGATCTGGAAAGGGGAACATTGACGACTTCGCCAGAACTGATACGGCCACTTTGCCAGCGCATGCGAAGGGTATTTGCTGTGGTTTGAAAAAGATAGCCTGCATCAAAGGTAACGCCTGACATCAGTCCCTTTGTATGTACATTGACAGCCGTCACCTCGCCCGACACAGGAGTGCTGCGTATGCAAGTTCTGTAATTTTTGAAGGTCGGCACGAAGCTGCGTTCGGCGATTTGAATGATGACAGTCTGCGAGCTTGGCGCATTTTGTTCGACGACCCAATTCAACCAGTTGTCAACACAACCGGTATCCTTGAATTGAAACGACAGCGTTTCAAGCCCCCCTGATTCAGCGAGATGAGACTGCCAAATATTCGAGTGAGAAAAGGAATCGCCAAGCACTACCACCTGCGGCGCTGTGCGGAAAGGGCCATTTGCACGAATGCGAACAACAGGCTGGGAATAGGTGGGGCCAAAATCCCTCTCAGCCCACCGGCCAATGCGTGTCAAATCACCTTCAAGCGGTTTGAAAAACAGGGACAGCGCAACGGCCGAAAACAGCAGCGCCAGCACAGTTCCAAAAAACCATGCGAGATACGATAAAGAATTGCGATCTGGCGTCATTAAAATTGGTAGTAGAGAAACGGACTCACCTTGTCAAGTTTGCTTAAGGCAAGGTAGAACAAGCAGCCCAGCAAAATACCAACCCAAGGCTTGGGTTGCCACGCCAAAACCCAGCGAGATCGACCACGCTTTGCCAAACCCTGCCCGTCATAGTTAAACAATTGCTGGCAATTGGGTGCGAACCATACAAGAAGCAGACCCACCACCAACAGCTTGGCGAAGGGCGCTACGCCACCCATTGAACCCATCGCTGGAATATTGAGGAAAACACCACCGAAGCTGACTCCTGACGGCAGCAGGTGCCCCAAGGCGCCAAGACTCTCAACAATGCTCGCGCCCTTGGACGGCAAAGAAATTCCACCCAGACCAAAGCACCCCTTCAGCATCAGAATGGCAGCATGCCAGGAATCTGCCCGGAAGAATATCCACGCGACCATAACGCAGATAAAAGTAAGCGCCGTCGCCGCTACACCGTAAATACGTGACGAAACTCCCTGAACGGGAATCCACTTGCCAAGCAGACTACGCCATGCGTGGTTGATAACAAGGTAAATCCCGTGCAGAGCACCCCATACAACAAAGGTCCAATTGGCACCGTGCCACAACCCGCCCAGCACCATGGTGACCATCAGGTTAGCATGGCGTAAGGCTATGCCTTTACGGTTTCCGCCTAGCGGAATGTACAGGTAGTCACGCAGAAATTGAGAAAGTGTCATGTGCCAGCGTCGCCAGAATTCGATGATATTCGACGCTTTATAAGGCGAGTTGAAATTGATCGGCAACTTGATGCCGAACAGCAGCGACACGCCAATGGCCATGTCGCAATAACCTGAAAAATCAAAATACAACTGCAAGGTAAATGCTAGGGTCCCTGTCCACGCTTCAATAAAATCAGGCTGAACACCCTGCTGAGCAGCAGCGAATACGGGGCCAGTGTATTCAGCAAAGCTGTCTGCAAAAAGTACTTTTTTAACCAGCCCGATGGTAAAAATACTCAGCCCAACTGCCACATTGTCCAGCCGCAGGCGATAGGTTTCGCTCTGCCCGAATTGAGGCATCATTTGCCCATGATGAAGCACTGGCCCGGCAATCAGGTGCGGAAAGTACGTGACAAACAGCAGGTAATGGTTAAAGTTATATTCACGGGCAATGCCTCGATGGACATCCACCAAATACGCTATCTGGGTAAAAGTGAAAAACGAAATTCCCAGAGGCAAAATAATGCTGACGAAGGTAAATGTGCCCCCACTGATCTCATTGATGTTGTCTATAAAGAAATTCGCATATTTGAAAAATCCCAGCAACGCCAGATTCACGGTGATCGCCACAATCAGAAGTGCCCTGGAGCGCACGCGGGTCACGGCATGGCCTATCAAATATCCAAAACTGTAGTTGAAGAGAATAGAAAAGAGCAGCAACCAGACATATTTGGGTGACCACCAGCCGTAGAAAAACAATGACGCAAGCGATAGCCACAAAGCACTGACGTTGTGTCCGAAACGCGCAAGCCCAAAAAACCCCGCAAATACGACAGGTAAAAACAGAAACAGAAATTCGTAAGAATTAAACAGCATTCATTCGTCCCGGAAGCTTCGATAAAAGTTAGCCGACAACCCGCTTCAACGCTTCAAGATATTGCGAACCCCATTTGGTATCGGGCTCAAGATAATTTCCCTCCGCCCATTCATTCCACGACTTCAGAAAAACAATCCTGTGCTCATCGTCCCGATCAGCGACAGCACGTACTGCATCTCGCATGTGACTTTCAAAAAGTTGCGGCGTCGAATTCGCAAGCACCAAACCTTTTCGACCTTTTCGGGGCGTGTTGTCCCAGTTTGGAAAAACACACGGATAGGCTTCGCAGTCAAGTTGGTTGAGGTCGGGCACAAGATGCTTGATGGCTTCACGATATTCCACAACACGCGGGCCGCCCAGTGAAAGTTTTCTGCGAATGCCCCAGACCACTCTTGACGCTTCATTTACCACCGCATTGGAAGTGTTGGTCACAGCCAGCGTCGACATCGTGACAGCATCCAGCCCAAGCTCTGCTGCATTATTGAAATCCAGCATGTTGATGCCGACAATATGCAGACCTTTTAGCCCCGCCTCCAGAGCCAACTCCCGCCAAAAATCAAAACGTCGTTTGGCGTCCGGTATGTCTGTAGGCTTGAAAATAACCAGTATCGGCTTGCCGTCCACAGTCATGTATCGATGGTCCTTAAAGGCCTTTAGAAGATACTCAAAATGCGCCCGGTCATCAGCGAGACCAGGATAGGTTTGATCAATTAACAGACGATGAGGCTCATCTTTCCAGATGCCACTCCATGAGTGATTTGCCCAACCCAGACAAAAAGGAAAGTCCGGTTGCCCAGATGCCAGAACCTCATTGAAAGGGCGCTCGAGCATGCGACGACCTTCGAACCAGTAATGCCAGTAACAAAAACCCTCCACACCAAATTTTGCCGCCATCTCTGCCTGCTCAACCCTGGTTTCGGAAAGCCTCAAATCATAGAATCCGAGATCTGCAGGTACGTGAGGTTGCTCGTGTCCATCAAATAGAGGTTTGGCTTTTGCAACGTTAGTCCATTCTGTAAAACCTTTGCCCCACCAAAGATCATTTTCTGGGATGGGATGAAATTGCGGAAGATAAAAAGCGATAACTCGCGCTTTTTTCTTACTTGACACAGCGTGCGACGGCATAGCCCAGCTATCAAGCATGTTCCGGGCTGAGGAATAATATTTATCTGCGGATCCCTCCAGGAATGTTCCCAAGAGGTGATTGGAAAAAACAGAGTAGTTATTTGCGGAATCCTGTACCGCAGATGAGTCACGACGAATCGCGAAATTTGACACCCCATCAATGTTGTTACCACGCAAGCCGGAGTAGATGAACTTATACCTTTTTTGAGCAATCGACATTGCTTTTTCGCTGAAACTACCTACATCGCCAAAAGTGTAGGCAAAGTGTTTTACGGGTACTCCCAAGCGCAGCTCCATCCTGTCTGCGCTGCCTACAATTTCCTGCTCGAGCTCCTGGTCTCCCAGCGCAGGTAGGCGGGCATGTGTTCGCGTATGGCTACCAACGCTGTGCCCCTGCTTTATCAATGCGTCCAGATCTGTCCACCCCATGTTCAGCCAGTGCTCTGGCAATTCTTCAGGGCGTCTGCCTGGGTATATATTTTGGGAAATGAATTCTCTTGCTGCCATCGGATCCGCGATATCAACAAAATCCGAGATGACGAAAAAAAGTGCGCGTATCCCCATGGGATTCAAAACCTGTTCCGCAATCACGCGATTTGAAGCGAATCCATCATCAAAGGTGAGAAGCAAGTTACGCCCCTGAATCGGTACTTCACCTGACGACATGGCAGCAAAGCGTTCCGGGGAAATGAAAGTCCAGGTACGTGCAAGCCAGCGCAATTGATCGGCAAATCTGGCTTGGTCTTTTGGGGCAATGTCATGGTAAAGCAGCACGCGCAACACATCAGGGGATACCAGCCCCAAAAATCTGCCAATGTCTTTAACTAATTTGATGGGGCGATAAGAAGCCGCCAGGAGATGGTGATGAAGTTTCATAGCCACGGGAAGGTCATGCGATCTTTACAACTTCAACATAAGGCAGAGGAAATACCAGACTCATGCCGGAGAATTTCTTGTTTTCAATAAAAAACTTTCGGAAATGCCAAGGCAACACCAAAACGTAGTCAGGCTTCTTGGCGAGTAACTCGACCTCGGGAATGATTGGAATCCAGGTTCCTGGCGTAAAACAGCCGAATTTTTCTGCATTGACCTCGCCCACAAACGTGACATCCGCTTCTGTCAATCCACAGTACTGCAGCAATACATTTCCCTTGGTAGAAGCGCCCAGTGCAGCCACTGTCTTGCCTTCAGCATGGGCAGTCTTGATAAACGCCAGCAAATCACGTTTGGTACTTGCTGCGCGTTCAGCAAAGGCACGATAAGGCGCAAGCGTTTCAAGCCCTTTGATCTGTTCATCGTCAAGAATCTTCTGTACTGCGGGGATCACTTCCTGGTTGCCAAATGCTTTGGCGACCGTAATCGAAAAACTGCCGCCGTTAACGTCATTGAACTCAACATCAATGATCTTGAAACCCACCCTGTCTGCCATCCACTTGATTTGACGAAGCGCATAAAACTCCAGGTGTTCGTGGCACACCGTGTCATACGAATTAGTGTCAAGCATCGTAGGCATGTAGCTTTGCTCAAACACCCAAACGCCGTCGTCTGCCAGCACGTCATGAACCTGACGCATAAAGCCCATCGGGTCTTCCAAATCGTAAAACATGGAAAACGATGTGACGACTTTTGCCTTCTGTGCGGGAAAGCGAGCTTTAACTAACATGGCAGAAAAGAAGTCTGCAATCAGTTGAATGTGTGATGGGTAGTAACTGTGAAATTTAACGCCCGTCGGATCAACCCCGACCAGCACGGGGCCTGAGGAGGGATAGGCTTGCAACGTGGTGCTGTCATTGCTGCCAATATCAATCACCAGATCACCTTCGCGCAACTCAACCAAGCCGAGAATACGTTTCACCTTGTTGTTAAGATGCGCCACCATGCTGGCATTGAGGCCGGAACGATAACCATAGTTTTCGCCGTACATTTCACCAAGGTCGTAGGAATGCTCCATCTGTAACAGGCCACACGCCTCATTCCCCCCTATGCACTTCACCAAGCGTAGCGGACCCGTCGTAACCTGAGAGTCCTTTTCGCGCGGAAAAATTCCTGTGAGCATTTGCTCACCCAAGTCAAGCACACGCTCCAGATGTGCATTGCCACAAATTCTGCATTTTTCAATTTTTTTGTACATCGCGACTTCTCTCATTAACGTTATTAATTCTTCGTTAGTGTTTGCAAATCTGCATCCACCATCATGTGCACTAGCTCTTTAAAGTCAACTTCAGGCTTCCAGCCCAGCTTGCGATTGGCCTTTACTGCGGAACCAACCAGCAGCGCTGGCTCCACGGGCCTATATGCAGATGCATCTTCACGCACATAATCGCGATAATCTAGTCCTAAGCGATCAAAAGCAAATTCACATAATTCACGCACTGAGTGCGCTTTACCTGTCGCCACCACATAGTCATCGGCGCATTCCTGTTGCAGCATTAACCACATGGCGCGCACATAGTCACCTGAAAACCCCCAATCCCGCTTTGCATCCATATTACCGACGCGCAGCTCCTTGGCTAAACCCAGTTTGATCTTCGCTGCTTCGTACGTAATCTTCCGCGTCACGAATTCCAAGCCACGGCGCGGGCTTTCGTGGTTGAACAAAATCGCCGAGCATACAAAAAGTTCATAGCGCTGCCGATAAATCCGGATCATGGAATCCGCATACAGCTTGGCAGCACCATAGGGACTGCGTGGATTGGTTGGCGTAGCTTCAGTCTGCGGGCTTTCAAGTGCCTCGCCAAAAATCTCTCTGCTTGATGCCTGGCAGAACCGCATCTTGGCATCCACTGCGCGGATTGATTCAAGAATGCGCGTCACTGCCAGTCCATTCACTTCACCGACCCCAACGGGATCATCGTACATCCCCGCGCCCGATGAATATGCGGCAAAGTTATATATTTCCTGTGGCTTGTATTCAACCAAAACTTCCGTCATGCGGCGCTGATCCATCATGTTCCATGCGATTAACTCAACTCTATTACGCAGTACCGCAGGAAGCATCTCATTGACATTTTGACTGTGTCTAACCGCGCCAATGACACGGTAGCCTTTGTCAAGTAGCAACTCCGCCAGATACGATCCGTCCTGTCCAGTTATCCCCGTGATGAGTACCGTTGGCATTTAGGGATACGCTCTTTTGCCTAAAGCACGGGCTAGAAGGCGACTTAACACGCCTGCATTGCGGCTATAAAGCAAGTCATGCAATGCCATCTGTGCTGGCTTATCCAGCATAGAAAAATATAGCACCATTACTAGATTTGCCACCGATGCAGGGAAGATACTGAGGATGTAAGCGACTACGCACTCACCCTTTCCAGCATCTTTTGGCCAAAATTTTCGGAACTCGATCGCTGTATAAGCACCGAGTGCACGATTATGAAAAAGCGCTTTCGCGTTCCTCCAAGGCTCACGGCGACAAACCTTCCTTTTAGCCACATCTGAAAAATCCGGAAACGACCAGATCAGCTTCGGCCACTTAAACATCCAGATTTCAAAGCTACGTGGTGTCCACATTGCGTTGCCATAGCGAATAATGATCAAGGGCGCGGCAATCACTTTGACATTTGCGATTGGAGGGTGCTGGAAGATAACTCCAACATGAATAAATAGCGTTCCATAATAGTCAGAGCGATTTCTGGCAAGCCAACAGGCACGGCGGATAACTACGCAGCCAATAAACGAAAGATATCCAGCAGTATCCGCAAAAAAAGCATCGCTGTCAGAGGCGCGATACACCCCATCAACATCAAGCAGCAGGCGTTGATTTTCGAATACAACAGATAAGTCCACATTCCTAACTTCGGAGTTAACGATAATCAGATCATTCTCCACTCCAAGGGTAGACAGTACTTTAGTAATCGCGCAAGGCTTTAGCAAGTCATCATCGGTCATTAACCAACAATATTCACCTCTTGCAAAACCAACAGCCTTATCAAAGTCAGCATCAATACCGGAATTTACTAACTCACGAAAGTAGCGAATTTCAGAATGCTGCGATACATACTGCGCCATTACCTCGGAGGTGTGATCTGGCGAAGCGCCATCCACGACAACAATCTCAACGCCCGGCTCCATCTGATCAAGAATGGAGTCCAGCGTTTCCCCAATAAATCGACCTCTGTTAAAGGTGGCAATGCAAATAGACAGCTTTGGCTGTGCTTCAAAATCGTAGGGTTGATTAAATTTATGCTCCATTTGGTTTTTGCAACCATTTTCTCAGCTTGGATGCCATTTTAAGGATGCTGGGATTTGATATTTTGTATATAGCATATTTTATCCAATTGGTCACTGTAGCATCAGAATAATGTTTTTTAGCAAGACGATTAAGTATTATTATATTTTCTGTAAAAGGAAACTCAGCTGTTTTCAGCTTTGCATATAGGAGTTGCATCAGTGTGACATCTAATTGCAGTACTCGTCTAACATGAAAAGCCTCTTCTGATGCTATTCCAAAAATAGCGTGAGCAACAAATTGAAAATTTTCTATAGCAATCCGATAACGATTCACTATGCCACGGTCAGCGAACGAATCGTTACCTCCTCTTTTATGAAGTAGTGTTTCACCCGTATAGTTCACTGTAATTCCTTTTGGAACCATACTAAGCAGGTGGCCAGCTACGATCCAACATGTATCACGGAATGAGTCTGGAATTTCCGCCTTATCCCAAATATTTTTTTTAAATATCGGGCCAGACATAAAGCTGAAAAATGCTTCACTAGTTCTAGCCGCGCGAAAATACTCTTTTTTTTGTAATGCGTTGCCAAGGTTGAACAATTTTGAATTCGGCATATTGTTAAACGGAGGGTATTCACTCATGGGCTTCATGTCAAGATCACATAAAACATGTTCGCATATATAAACATCGTTATTTGATTTGATTGCTTGAAATACTTTTTCTATGGCACCGGGTAACATGATATCGTCCGCAGAAAACAACCAGCAGTATTGACCCTTTGCCAAACTAACAACTTTCTCTATATCTCGATCAATTCCACCACGAAAACTTTGTTGGTAATAAGTCAGCTGTACGTAATCACGCTGCCTGCTTCCCACAACTTTTGCGGTGTCGTCTGTTGAGCCGCCATCCAACACGATTACCTCAATTTCTTGTGAAATTTGCGGCAAAATACTATCGAGGGTTTGGCCAATATATTTGCCGAAATTGTAAGTTGGAATGCAAATTGATATGGTAACCATTATTCAATAAATATTTTGAAAAAACACGCCGACACTTCATTAACCAGAAACTAACACTATATGTTAGCAATTTAAACTAATTTGTTAAAAAGCGTTTGATGCGCAAGACACCCGGAATTTTTCTTAGGTTGTTTTTGGCGATTGCTTTATATGCAACCCAGTTATATCTACTTCTACTGTAAAAATTCACCAGTTGCTTGTTGGTTTTATGAGCATACCAATCATTTACTCCCGTGCGCATAAAGCGCAGGTAGCCAAAGGTTTTTAAATAATTGCTTACATCAGCATTAATATAATTTGAATTATCTTCCACCAAAATTACAACGGGTTTCCATCGTTCTAGACTAAAACCTTCGAGTACTTTAAGCTCGTGACCTTCAACGTCTACAGAAACAAAATCAATTGCACGATCAATCTTCAAGTTATCTAAAATTTCGTTTACTGTTGTTGTTTCAACTTGTACTTCGTTGTAAGTAAATCCATATGACTTAATTTTGTTTAGTGCAACATCCGTAGAATCTATTGTGGATACCCCATGTGCTCTTTCACTTCCCTCGGCTACGAAAAGAGAAGTCTTTCCATTTTCATTTGATGCTGCAGCCTCTATTAATGTTGAATTTCGGAAAGACCGAATCAATTTACATAAAATGGGATTTGGCTCAACCAAAATACAATTCCATCCAAGTTTTTCAAAATACATCGTTGTACTGTCGTTTACGCCATCATTGGCGCCAACTTCAATGCAAAGTCCAGTCGCTTTTTTGTTGAAAATTTCAGCGAGGATTCTATCCTCTCCAAATTGCGAATAGTACGTTTTATCATTTATTACATTTTTCATGTTGTTTTTACTACAATATTAATAATTTTCTGATTATGAATTTTTATTATTTAAATTTATTTTATTTAATAAATCAATTTTAAAAACCCTTGGCATAGAAACCAGTGAAAGTAAAACCGCAACCAATGCCATTAGAGCACCGAACATCAACTTGATACTTGACGAATAACCGACATCTTGTATTAAATAATATCCGACAAGTCCGACAATCATCGATAAACAAAGTGGAACAGCAACATCATTTAAAAACCACATCATGCCAATTCCTTTTAGTAATTGCCGATGCGTAAGCCAGGTTCCAAACAATACATAAAGGATATGGAGTACAAGCCAGGCAATGGCTCCGCCTATTGCGCCATATTCCAGCGAAAGAAAAAATGTAACTGGAATTAAAATTACCATTAATATGGCATTGATTGTTAAAGGCAATCGCGTCATCCCGTAAGCTAATTGCAGTGCGTATGGAAAAAACATGACCCCATGTAATGCAGAGCCTAATACCAGTATAGAGATAACTGGAGCAACACTTAATGCGATAGTCTGATTCCCCGTCCAAAGATGTACTAACTCCATAGGGAAAATTGCAAGCACCATTGCTGTTGGGAAAAGCACCGTCGCTAACATCCGAGTGCCAAATCTATATGTGTAGATCAATTCATCTTTGTCACCTTTAATAACAAGCGATGTTAACCGTGGAGATATTGCCTGGTAAAACGGCATAATTAAAAGGTACAAGCTCCCTGCGACAATCGACGCAAGCATGTAGTGTCCGAACTCGTCCAATCCTAGTGTCTTACTTAATATTATTTTATCTAGTTGGGTGAAAATGGTAGCGGACAATGCTATGCCACTCATTCCAGCAGTAAAGCGCCATACGCTTTTTAATTTATTTATATCAAATTTTGTGTGATCTTGTTTTCCAATTATTCGCCAAACACTTGAGCGTATAGTGATTGCGTAAACAAAGCCCATGCACGCCTGCCAGATGAAAAATGCCTCTATCGTTGGAGAGATAAACGCTAGAACTGCCACTGCGCCCAAACTTCCGATTGTTGCCATGACAATATTGATTCCGCTCGACACCGTCAAGCGTTGTGCCCCGATCAAAGCCCCTTGATACAAACCAATTGGCCAGCGACAGGCAATTACCAGTCCCATCAACATCACAGCGTGTGAAATAGTTTGCGGTAAGAGTTGTTTCGATTGCAGCCAGTATCCCGTAATCAATGGCGCAAGCGCTATGATCATTAAAGCGATAGCCCCCGCCATGCACCAATAGACAACGGCCAGGGTATGTAATAGTTTGCCCGCTTCTCTCAAATTTCCCAATGCTGAACAACGCGCAACCTCGCGGTTTATGGTTGGCGCCATCCCCATATCTAGCAAACTCAGCACCGCTTGTGTCGTTGCAAAGAAACCTATCAATCCATAAGCTTCTATACCAAGATACTTCAGGTAAAACGGCACAACAGCCAATCCGATCAGTGCGGACCAGATTGAATTAGTTAAGCCTGCCAGCAGATTACGGCCCGGCGTCACTTGCACTTACTCATGGTAAGCGTTTGTGTAGTACCCATGCCTCTTTACCAACTCATCACGTTCAGCTGATTTGAGGTCTTCACGCACCATTTCTTTAACCAACTCGCCAAAAGTTATCTTGGGCTCCCAACCAAGTTTCGCCTTGGCTTTGGACGGATCACCAAGGAGCGTTTCAACCTCGGTAGGACGAAAGTAACGCGGATCAATCGAGACAACGCATTTACCTGAAGCGTCGTAGCCTTTTTCATCCAGGCCTTCGCCTTCCCACCGGACATCTATGCCCAACTCTCTGGCTGCAATGTTGACAAAGTCCCGCACACTGTACTGGACGCCGGTAGCAATGACGAAATCTTCTGGCTGCTCTTGCTGCAACATGAGCCACTGCATTTCGACGTAGTCTTTCGCATGCCCCCAGTCGCGCAGGGCATTCAAGTTGCCGAGGTAAAGATGCTCCTGTAAGCCGAGCTTGATGCGGGCCAGCGCCCTGGTGATTTTTCGGGTCACAAAGTTCTCCCCGCGAATCGGCGACTCGTGATTGAAGAGAATTCCGTTGCAGGCATACAAACCGTAGGCTTCGCGGTAATTGACCGTGATCCAGTAAGCATAAAGTTTGGCAACCGCGTAGGGCGACCGGGGATAAAAAGGTGTCGTCTCCTTTTGCGGTGTCTCCTGCACCAAACCATACAGCTCTGAGGTTGATGCCTGGTAAAAACGCGTTTTCTTTTCAAGGCCCAAAATACGAATGGCCTCGAGCATCCGCAAAGGCCCAATGGCATCGACGTCAGCCGTGTATTCAGGAGATTCAAAACTTACCGCCACATGACTCATGGCTGCCAGGTTGTATATCTCATCTGGTTGAATCTTCTGAATGAGGCGTATCAAGTTGGATGAATCAGTCAAATCACCATGATGCAGAAAAAAACGCACGCCATCTTCATGTGGGTCATGGTATAGATGATCAATTCTGGCGGTATTGTACGACGACGCCCGCCGCTTGATACCGTGAACGACGTAGCCTTTACCGAGAAGAAGCTCAGCCAAATATGCGCCATCTTGACCTGTAACACCAGTGATTAATGCAATTTTTTTCATGGAGCTCTTGTAAGTGATTATTTATATATGAATGATGAGTTGGATCAACGTGCAATCGCTTGGGCGCGACAAGTGGTGTTCAGATCAATGACCAGTTGAACGGTACCAATCGCAATAAATTTTCAGTCCTGCTTCAAACTCAACGGGTCGCGTGAAACCTAACGCAAGCAACTTGCGTGAATCAAAATTACAACGCGGATTAGCATCGTTTTTGTCCAGAAATTTTAAAAGAAACGAAAGCACACCCAATGGAATTGAAACCGTTGGCACCTGATAACTTTTTAATTCCAGCTGCTCCATCAGGAACCGCTCTACGTCAGCAAAATTGTTACCTGGATTATCGTCTTCTGAAACTATGAAAACTTCGCCATTAAAGTTTTCTTCGCGCTTCACCATAAAAATGATGCCCGCCACCACATTTGCCACTGACACCAGGTTCATGCGGCGCTTGTTGAAGAAACAAGATTTCAGATAATTACGCAAATTTTTCTCGGCCTTGAGGTCGCTGACAAGCTTTTTCAAAGACCCACCTTTTGGACCAAAAACCGCTGTCGGACGCAAAATACCGACATCAAAACTGCTGGCACCCGCATCAAGAATGGCTTTCTCTATCTTGAGCTTGGTAATACCGTACTCGCTCACTGGGTGGCACACTGTTTTTTCGGTGATGATGTCATCAGGTACACGTCCAACCACCGCAGCAGTGCTCACGTGAATGATGCGTTGAATGCCGGAAGCCTTGCAGGCATCCAGCAAATTAGCGGTAGCCGCCAGATTTTCTATTTCGTTCTTGCCCTGTAAATACGCAAGATGCACAACCGTGCAACCAGGTTCCAGAAAAGCCTGAAGCGAATCCGGTCTGTGCAGGTCTCCTTCAACAACCTCTACACCAGACCCGAATTCCGACGCACCGGGCTCAAGGCCTCTGCGCCTGGAAAGCACCTTGATTCGCACACCGCCCAGCTGTTCAAGCTGCGCAAGCAGGTGCTTTCCGATGTACCCCGAGGCTCCGGTGATAGGGACTGTACCCTTAGATTTCACCACTTCCAATACTCCCCAGCCAACTCATAACGCTCACCCCGCAAACCCAACTTGAAGGCCGCAATACCGGGTGTGTGGTCTTCATCAATGCCACCCAAGTCAAACCAGTCCAAACCAGCTTGCTTGAGATACACAACGGCCTGCCACAGCAAACATTGGTTGGCTTTAAGCTTGCGGCCCTCTGGCCCATTCCAGCCCAACAAATAGGTCGCAGCAGACCCGTGGCAGACCAGGCAAATGCCGGCAACTGCTTGCGTATCACGCATAGCACGCATAACAATCAGTCGTGACTCTGCTGGCAGGTGTTGACGCAAGGCCAGCAACAAATCAACAGGCATCCCACTGAAGTCTTTGTCTCGCATCAGTTCTCTGTACCGCGTCAACATCCAGTCAAACAGCTGATCGTCACCACCAGCCTCCAACTTTAAATCTGTCTTTTCAGAAAACGCCAACACGTTGCGCCATTTTCCGTCCAGCTTTTGGCGCAAGGTGGTCAGACTTGTCCGCAGGTCAACCCAAACCGACTCCCACGCCCTAGGGGAGAACTGCCGATAACCCAAATCATCCATCATGCTCAGGTGTAAGCCCGTTAGCGCCAATCCCGGCGCAACGGTTAGAACTCTACCGCGCCACAGGCTACCGAGACTGCCCAATTGTGCCCAGACTGCACGCGCCTCCTGCGCTCCAGGTGGGCTCAAAAACAAAGGCCCCCGATTGATGCGCGCCACAAGCATGATGCCGGCGACCCGTTTTTGCAGCACTTTCACCATGGCGAAAGGCTCGTTGGCACGGTAAAAAACGCCACGTTTGACCTGCCAGCCAGATTCATCTGACTTGGCTTCACCATAAGCCCAACTTTGGAGCAAATTGGACTGCCCTGCTT
>JACMRF010000080.1 GCA_014376575.1 Undibacterium sp. | reverse complement strand
TGCAAACATAGGCATTGCTTGCCGCGAACTTTTGAAATGACTCTTCGAGCAATTGCACGAGCGATTTATATTGATTAACATCAATCTCTGCCGGAATACCTTCGGGGTACGATTTTAGCCAAAACTTATCCATACTATTTTCCTTGTCTCAGGTTGTTGTTTTGTGGGAAGCGCGGTCATTTATGTGTCTGTGTCCAGACCTTGGTATAGCGACGATACATCATGTCCTTTGCCGATGCTATCGGCTAAGGTGAGCCAAGGCAAGTGTTTTGCGTTCAAATTGAGCATAAACTCTAAGAAATTATCAGCGCATACAACTCAAAAAACTGCTTCAAATTGGCATTCATCATGTCACGAATTGCCTCACCAACGCCGTTTCAAAGCTTGTTAATTACCGTGCTTAGAGCTTCTCAACTTGTACCAGGACATCATAGAAAGTGGGGCCGCCACCCATGTCTGTCAGTCTCTGACTGGTCACTTCATTGACATTTTTATGGTCTGACGCAAATTTTTTCCACCAGATGGATAATCCTACGACAAGGCCTTCGCGCGCCTTATCTGTCACGCGTGCGGCAGCCACAAATGAGCCGCGGTCATTGTAAATTCTCACTTTGTTTCCACTGACAATCTGGCGTTGCGCGGCATCCACAGGATGGATATCTAAATACGGTTCGCCCTCGGTATCGCGCAGACTTTGTACGTTAACAAAACTGGAATTAAGAAAATTACGTGCCGGCGGTGAGATCATCGCCAATGGATATTTTTTTGCCAATTCCGGATTACTAAGACACGATTCGTAAGGGGCAATATAGGCGGGCAAAGGATCAAGCCCATCTTCAAGCATCGTTTGGCTGTAAAACTCGCACTTACCTGAACGCGTAGGGAAGCCACCTTGCGCAAATGGCGCTTGCGCAACGTTCAGCTTAGCCCAGCCGGTTTTCTTCAAAGAAGACCAGTCAAAATGAATCGCACGGGCGTCATTTTTTCTAAATGCCTGCGCAGCGATTTGATCATCGGTCTCTGCAAAGCAAGGATCGCCAAAACCCATACGTTGCGCCAGCAAACGAAATATCTCAGTATTGGGTTTTGCCTCACCCATCGGCGCAATTGCCGCATTGTTTGCCATCATGTATAAATGGCCGTAGGCGCTATGCGCATCAATATGCTCGAGCTGCGTTGTGGCGGGCAAGAGTATATCGGCGTAATCCGCTGTATCCGTCTGAAAATGTTCGAGTACAACCGTAAATAAGTCTTCTCTGGCAAATCCTTGCGCTACCACACTCGATTCAGGTGCAATGGCAACGGGGTTTGAGTTATAGACGATGAGCGCTTCAATTTTAGGACCGAAATTTTCAGAGGATTTTTGCATCAAATCATCACCTATCGTGCTCATGTTGATGGTGCGCGATTTCTGCCCTAGCGGAAATAAATCCGGCCGCTGCAAGGCTGCTATATCCTTAGGAAAGGCGTCAGACAACGACAGTTGCGCGCCACCCGCAGCATGACGCCAGGCACCGACTAGCGCCGGCAAGCATGCAATATTACGGACCGCCATGCCGCCGCCACGTACACGTTGAACGCCGTAGTTCATGCGTATCATGCTGGCCTCGCCGCGTTTTGCACTCTCGCCATAAGTACGCGCCAAGCCAATAACTTCTTCAGAATCGATGCCGCATACTTGGGCTACACGTTCAGGCGGCCATTCTTGTGCACGCAGCTTTAGCTGATCAAAGCCCAAGGTGTATTGATTAATATAATCGTGATCCAGCAAATCTTCATTGATTAATACATGCATCATACCGAGTGCGAGCGCAGCGTCGGTTCCTGGTAACAGGGCGACATGCTGATGACACTTTTCCGCGGTCAGCGATCGATAAGGGTCAATTGCGATCAACTTCGCGCCTGAGCGTTTAGCCTCTTGAACCCGCATCCAAAAATGCAAACTCGATGCGATGGGATTGCCGCCCCAGATAATGATCAGCTTGGCATGTTGAGTTTGTTCTATGTCAGTGCCAATCCGGGCGCCGATCGTATATTTATAGCCAGTTCCACCGGCCGTAGCACAAATGGTTCTATCCAGAAATGACGCCCCCAATTGATGAAAGAAACGTTGCGACATGCTATCGCCTTGAACTAAGCCCATCGTTCCTGCGTAGCTATACGGCAGCACAGCCAGTGGATCTGTTGCGACCACTATCTTGAGGCGTGCGGCGATGGTATCGAGTGCCTCATCCCAGCTGATTCTTTCGAATTGACCTTGTCCTTTTGGCCCTACCCTTTTTTGCGGATAGAGCAATCTATCCTTGTGATACGTTCGCTCTGTGTACCGAGACACCTTGGTACACAAGACACCAGCGGTCGTAGGGTGATCAGGATCCCCGCGCACCTCCGTTGCCACACCATCAGTGACAGTGACAAGCAATGCGCAGGTATCAGGACAATCATGCGGACAGACCGCTCGGATGATGCTTGATGTCATATCAATTCCTTCAGTATTTTATTTTTTATCTGGATTTAATGTTGTACCAGGTGGAAACATATCCGCCGCAGTGCCAAGCCGGAGACCCGGGTTACACTGCTCCAGTGCGAGTAAGCCGGCAGTATGATCCGCCTGCGCGAATTGCGGCATCAACGAACGATAAATATTCGCCACCATCTCTGCTATCGGCAAATCTAGCCCAGCACTCTTCGCCGCGATTAAAATATTTTCCATATCTTTGGCCTGACTTTTTACCTGACCACCGGGAATAAAATTTCGCTCTAACATACGTTGTCCGTGTACCTCTAATATGCGACTATCGGCAAATCCGCCACGCAAGGCACTGCGCACGGCAACTGGATCAGCGCCACCCGCTTGAGCCAATAATAACGCCTCGGCAACAATATTAATCGTGCCGCCAACGATAAGTTGATTGCATAATTTAGCAAGCTGCCCCGATCCTGGCAAGCCTACGCGAGTCGGGCGCCCGAATACTTTTAGTATTTCTTCCACTTGATCATAGTGATGTTGATGTGCCCCCGCCATAATCGCCAGGGTTCCCGATTCCGCGCCAAGCACGCCGCCCGAGACAGGCGCATCGATGAATCCCACATGATGCTCAGCGAGTAAAGTGCTGAAATTTTTAGCTTCTGATTGTTGAGTAGAGCTCATATCAACCAGAATGGCACCTTGCTTTAATACCGGCAAAATACCTAAGATCACGTCATTGACGGCACTTCCACTTTCGAGCATCGTGAAGATGATATCGGCCGTTTCACCCATGGAGTTCACGGCACAAGCCGGTGTCTCGGCGACAGTCACGCCAAGATCAACAAAAGTCTGAGCCTTATGGCGAGTACGATTCCAGACAGTAAGATGATATCCGGCGGCAAACAAGCGAGAAGCCATGGGTTTTCCCATCAAGCCAAGGCCAAGAAAGGCGAGGCGTCGCACAGATTTTTGATCAGACATAGGCAGAGATCTTTATTTAATGTAGGCCAAGATTATGAGGCGAAACCGCGTATTTTGCAGCGAAGAAATGCAAGCAATGGCGAAGGTAACT
>JACMRF010000079.1 GCA_014376575.1 Undibacterium sp. | reverse complement strand
GGTACAAAACGCGGTCGATTACGCTACCACGCATCAAAAGGCATAAAGCCAAAATTGAGCTTGGGAGTTCTGCTCTCCAAGCTTTGCCGTCATCAAACCTGAAAATTTGCACACAGCTTTTTCAGGTTTTTTTCAGGATTACTCAATGAGTCGTCGTCGTGTAGTCGTCACAGGTTTGGGTTGTGTTAGTCCGGTGGGTAATACCGCGACTGAATCATGGGACAACCTGCTAGCCGGAAAATCAGGGATTGATTTCATCACGCAATTTGATGCGAGCAACTTTGCCTGCAAATTTGCAGGTGAGGTCAAAGGTTTCAATATTGCGGATTACATTCCAGAAAAAGAAGCGCGTCACATGGACCGCTTCATACATCTGGGATTGGCTGCTGCTTTTCAAGCCGTTGCTGACAGTGGCTTGCCTACAGGCAGTGCGCTGGGTGACGAAATGGCGACGCGAATTGGATGCAATATCGGTTCTGGTATTGGCGGTTTGCCAATGATTGAACAGACACATGCCGAATTGGTCAACCGTGGTCCGCGCCGTATTTCTCCATTTTTCGTCCCTGCTTCAATTATCAACATGATTTCGGGTCATGTATCCATCAAGTTCGGGTTCAAGGGACCCAATCTGGCTGTTGTAACGGCTTGCACAACCGGATTGCATGCCATCGGTCTTTCGGCCCGCATGATTGAATATGGTGATTGCGACGTGATGGTTGCCGGGGGAGCGGAATCCTGCGTGTCACCCTTAGGTATTGGCGGTTTTGCTTCGGCTCGTGCTTTATCAACACGCAATGACGATCCTAAAACAGCTTCACGTCCCTGGGATAAAGATCGTGATGGATTTGTCTTGGGAGAGGGCGGAGGCGTTTTGGTGCTTGAAGAGTACGAACACGCCAAGGCACGTGGTGCAAAAATATATGCTGAAGTTATCGGCTTCGGCATGAGTGCGGACGCCTATCATATGACGGCTCCTGATACAGATGGTCCGCGCCGTTCCATGGCCATGGCCCTGAAAAATGCGTGTATCAATGCTGATGAGGTTGACTATCTCAACGCCCACGGTACATCTACTGCGTTGGGCGATTTAAATGAAACAAATGCCATCAAAGCTGCATTTGGCAACCATGCCCCAGCACTCGTTGTCAGTTCAACCAAGTCCATGACAGGGCATTTGCTGGGGGGAGCGGGAGGCATCGAGTCCGTGTTCAGCGTACTTGCGCTGCATCACCAAAAAATTCCACCCACTATCAATATATTCAATCAGGATCCCGAATGCGATCTGGATTATTGTGCCAACACTGCGCGCGACGCCAGCATTGAAGTAGCCGTTAAAAACAATTTCGGCTTTGGTGGAACCAACGGTACTTTGATTTTTAAACGCATATGACGCGTTTTATTTCTTTTTTGAAAATCCATTTGAGCCACTAAAAGATACGAGCTGTTTTGATCTCTCACAACGCCCCACCGGTTGTCTATCCGCTGGGGCGTTCCCGTTTTCAGGGCTGGGTGTTGTTCGTGCTGTGGTTTGCTGGACTGCTGTTATTGCTTGATAGCTTGCGTGTTCAGGCACCGTCAGGTTGGCGAGCTTTTGCTATTCTCATGTCGGTTGTGGTAGCTGGTGTAGCAGCTCGAATGGGTTGGAAAAATTCCCCGATTGGACTGCTTGCCTGGGATGGTCAGTTATGGCGCTGGGAGGGCCCAGGCTATCAAAGCGGAGTTGTTGAACAGAAACTCTTGGTTGTTTTTGATTTTCAAAATCTGTTGATGCTTCAACTGGAGAATCCGGCAAAGGCCCGGTTGTGGCTTTGGGCAGAGCGCAAGGCTGCTCCTGAACGTTGGTTGGATTTACGCAGAGCGGTGTATTCACCTCACAAAGCCATCGTTCAAACCGGGCTACAAAACTTAGACCCTATAAACAGCGTGCCTGCTATGGCTGTATCCAAGCCTGGATGCCACCCTGACTTTCCTAAAATGAAACCATGACTGCCGACAGAATACCCGTGCCAGCTGAAAATGCTGGCGACAGCGACGCCATGCTGGTTCAGCGTGCGGTTGCGGGTGATCAAAAAGCATTTGAATTGCTGGTGATCAAATACCAGCGGCGCATCCAGCGCTTGATTGGGCGAATGGTTCGCGATGTGGATTTGGTAGAAGACATTTCTCAAGAAACATTTATACGGGCTTACCGTGCACTGCGCCAGTTTCGCGGAGACGCGCAGTTCTATACGTGGCTATACCGAATAGCCGTTAACACTGCAAAAAAAGCTTTGATGGACCTGAAACGAAACCCCACCCTCTCGGAAAATTCGTTTAAATCCGGCGATAACGATGAAACTTCCCCATTTGAAAACGAACTAACAAGCGATGAAACACCCGATGCGGTGCTGGCAAGTAAAGAAATAGCTGAAATGGTCAACGCGGCCATGCTGGCCTTGCCAGATGAACTTCAGCAAGCGATCACACTGCGTGAAATAGAAGGACTGAGTTACGAAGAAATTGCGGAAGTCATGAATTGTCCCATTGGAACGGTGCGTTCTCGTATTTTTAGGGCACGCGAAGCAATCTCTCAAAAAATTAAACCCTTACTGGAAAATCAGTCGGGGAAACGGTGGTGACATATTTTTTGCAATGCACGCCCATAACAGCAAGATGATGTTGATTCCTGATTGCTTAATCCGAGTTACGACGAACTGTGAAAATTGACAAGCTTAAAGCCATGAAGACACTCAATCCCTGTACAAAAACGAGCGAACTGCTGTCGGCCCTGGCTGATGGTGAGCTGTGTGCGCAAGCCGTCACAGTGGCTCTTCAAGATTGTGATCAAAACGAAGCGGCTTTGGCCACTTGGAATTCTTATCATTTGATTGGCGAGGTTCTGCGCTTGCCCGTTCAGCACGCCCCGGTAACAAACCTGGATTTTTTAGGACGGTTAAGCAAACGTCTGGCTGTAGAGAAAATCATGATCTCTGTTGATGAGCCTGTAACATTTGATGCAGTGGTGGAGATTAAAAAATCCTCGTTTCCTAACTTGATTCATCACCGCAGTGAGGCGGCTAACGAAAGTCATGTTCGATGGAAACTGGTGGCTGGCTTTGCCTCAATGGTTGCCATCCTCGCCATAGGCTGGAATGCATTTGGCCTTACAGCTCCTGAAAGTACTCCACAACTCGCCCAGGCAAAAACAGCGCAAGAACCAATCGTCGAGGCCACTCCCTTGACCTTGGTGATGCGCGACACGAGGATCGATGACCTCCTGTCGGCACATAAACAACTTAGCAGCCCAACAGTTCTACAAATGTCTTCAGGTTTTTTGCTAAATGCAGCGTATGAAATTTCTCAGGACATCAGGGATTGAATAGCTGTCAAGTTAAAAAAACTTGAAAATATGATGAATATTAAGCATTACAGACTTTTGGCCTTAGCCATATATAGCTCGTATGCTATGAATAACGTAGCAGCTCAAGGCGTGCAATCTACGGCTACTGTTTCATCCAGTGTAGAAACGACAGAATCCAGAAATATGGCTGACTGGTTGATGCGCATGCACGCAGCTTCAAAAAAACGGGCCTATATTGGAACCTACGTTGTGTCCTCAGGCGGCACTTTGTCAAGTGCCAAAATTTGGCATGTTTGCGAAGATCAACAGCAAATTGAACGGGTTGAGACTTTGACGGGCGCGCGTAAATCCATTTTTAGGCACAACGACCGTGTTGTCACTTTTATGCCCGATCAAAAAGTGGTTCGAACTGAAATGCGGCAGTCGTCGAGTTTGTTTTCTGAATTACCCCAGACAACTGATCACCACATTGCTGACTTTTACAAGATCAAGCCTGAAGGCGTTGACCGGGTCGCGGGCATGGATGCGGATGTGGTTGCGCTGCTTCCTAAAGATGGTTTACGTTTTGGCTACCGGGTCTGGACTGTGCAGAAAAAAGGCATTGTGGTTAAGTTGCAGATCTTGGATACAGATGGCAAAGTGATGGAACAATCGGCTTTTTCAGAACTACAAGTCGATGCGCCTGTAAAAATGAAAAAGCTCGTTGGCATGATGGGAAAGGTCGCCGGATACCGCATGGAGGAACATCCTGTCTTGCTTAAAACGACTGCAAGCGCTGAAGGATGGAACATGAAAACGTCTGTGGCTGGCTTCCAACCAATAAGCTGCTATAAGCGTCCGGCTAATGGCACGACATCTTTATCGAGTCGCGAATCTTTACAGTGTATTTTTAGCGATGGACTGGCGTCGGTTTCTGTTTTTATTGAGAATTATGTCCGTCTGCAACATGACAACGGGTTAAGCATATCAATGGGTGCGACGAACACCGCTACCAGGCAAGTCGCGAATCATTGGGTTACTGTAGTGGGGGAAGTTCCTCCGTCAACCCTTCAGCTTTTTGTCAATAGGTTGGAACATAAACACTAAAAGTCATTGCTTGTGTAAATTCTGGATAATGACTGAGTACTTTTTTAATACTTACCAATTAATTTGTCGTTCGTAATTTCTGACAACCGTTTGCATACTGACTCCTTGCATACAGGCTGTACACGCCGCACGGGGCTGTTGCGGTTGTCGCCATAG
>JACMRF010000078.1 GCA_014376575.1 Undibacterium sp. | reverse complement strand
TTACGTTTTTTTGCCAGCGTGCGCGAGAAGTTAGGCAAGTCAGAAGAGCTGGCCGATCTGCCAGAAGAGATTAAAACCGTCGGTGATGTCAGGGCTTGGCTGATTGCCCGTGGCGGTATCTGGGCCGAGGTGCTGGCTGAGGGACGTGCCTTGCGCATGGCAGTCAATCTGCAAATGACCGAGGCAGAGACCGTGATCGTTGATGGCGCTGAAGTGGCGTTTTTTCCGCCGGTCACTGGCGGCTAAGGGTAAATGAGTATGGCGATTTTTGTACAAACGGAAGATTTCGATCTGAGCACAGAAGTGACGAA
This sequence comes from Undibacterium sp., assembly GCA_014376575.1. Next base: position 4,248 of record JACMRF010000078.1, on the reverse strand, counting down.
ACTGCGCGCGAATAATCCTGCCGTCGGCGCTGTCGTCAGTTTTGTTGGCGTGGTGCGCGACCTCAATGAAGGCATGGATGTACATGCGATGGAGCTGGAGCATTATCCCAGCATGACCGAGAAAGCCTTGCAAGAGATTGTTGCGCTTGCCTCACAGCGCTGGCAGTTAATGGATAGCATCGTGATACATCGGGTAGGCGCGCTCAAACCGCTGGATCAGATTGTGCTGGTGGCGGTGGCAAGCTCGCATCGCGGTGAGGCTTTTGCGGCATGTGAATTCATCATGGATTACCTCAAGACTCAGGCGCCTTTCTGGAAAAAGGAAAAAACGCCGGACGGTGAGCGCTGGGTAGATGCGCGTGAAGCGGACGATCAGGCCGTTAGCAAATGGGGTCTGGTGTCGGATAATTCTGGAGTCAAAACATGACGTGGCTAGGGGTGTTGGCGGTAGGTATGGGGGCTGCTTTGGGTGCCTGGTTGCGCTGGGGTTTGGGGCTGTGGCTTAATTCCGTGCACACCATGCTGCCATTAGGGACGCTGGTGGCCAATCTGGGTGGCGGCTATGTGATTGGTGTGGCAATGGGTTTTTTTTCTGACTTTCCACATTTATCGCCAGAATGGCGTTTATTGCTGGTGACGGGTTTTTTGGGTGGATTAACCACCTTTTCAACTTTTTCAGCCGAGGCGATGAACTTGTTGCAGAAGGGCGATTACGTCTGGGCAATCGGACATAGCTTGCTGCATTTGCTCGGCTCTATCTTGTTTTGTTTCGCCGGTTTTGCTACATGGCGCGCATTAACGCAATAAGTAAATGTGTTTTTGGGGGAGTATGCTCAAAAACAGGCTCGGTGCGCACTACTGATATGCGCTTTTTAAAATACTCACTCCTAGTATATGACAATGTCTGAAAATACCATGATGTTTCCGCCAATAGAACCTCACCGCTTCGGCATGTTAGTCGTCGATGATCTGCACACACTGTACTGGGAAGAATGTGGCAACCCTGATGGCCAGCCCGTGCTGTTTTTACATGGCGGTCCGGGTGGCGGTATTTCGCCTATGCATCGCCGTTTTTTTGATCCCGCGCATTACCGTATTGTGCTGTTTGATCAGCGAGGCGCCGGAAAATCGACGCAGCTGGGCGAATATCGCCAGAACACCACCGATCTGTTAATTGATGACATAGAAAAAATCCGTGCGATGCTGGGCATTTCTCAATGGCTGGTATTCGGCGGATCGTGGGGTTCTACTTTGGCGTTGGCGTATGGCGAAGCCTACCCGGATCAATGTCTGGGTTTTGTCTTGCGCGGGATATTCTTGTGTACCAAGGCCGAAGTTGAGTGGTTTGTGGATGGCATAAAAAACTTTTATCCGGAAGTGCATCAACGATTCGCCGAGGGCGTGCCGGAAGAGGAACGCGGCGATTTACTCACCGCCTATGTCGCCCGACTATTTGGCGATGACCCCGCAATTTGTCTCGAAGCGGCGCGCAACTGGAGTCGCTATGAAGGTTCTTGCCTTTTCCTGGAGCCACAAGCTGACGCGATAGAACAATTTGAATCGGATGTAGTGGCCTTGGGCCTTGGTCGTCTGGAAGCGCATTACATGCTGAATGCCGCTTTCATGGAAGAAGACCAGCTCATCAAAAATATAGGGCTGATTCGCCACTTGCCGGCAGTGATTGTGCAAGGGCGCTACGACGTAATCTGCCCACCTGTTTCGGCCTATCGTTTGCATCAGGCTTGGCCGCAAGCTAAGTTTCACATGATTAAAGACGCTGGCCATGCGGCGATGGAGCCGGGCATCGCGGCAGAATTGGTGAGAGCGACAGAACAGTTCAAGACGAGCGGTAAGTTTGCTTAACGAATAACGAATAAGGACTAAGGAATAGAGATTAATTGAGTACCCGCGACGGAGCAGTGCTTTGCCTTGATCCTGGCGTGTTTTAGTCAAGTATTGATACCTTTGCATGACGAGTAAATAAAATAGAAAAAGCCAGCAGTTATCACCTGCTGGTTTTTTTATTTGACTTACCTGAAGTGCTCAGTGTGCGCTAAGTCTGGTGTTTTACGCTTCTGATCACGCAAATATCTGCGGATTTCTCAAAGGAGATTCATCATGTTTCGATTCACAAAAATGGCGGTAGCTATTACTGTTTTGACGACCGCTGGCCTGGGTGCTTTTGCCTACGCCAGCAAAGGGGTGGAAAACGATGCGATGTCCATCGTAAATGCGAAAGTCTCTATGTCACAAGCAGTCTCGGTGGCCGAGCAGCACGCAAATGGTAAGGCCTCTAGGGCTGAATACGAAAAAACCAAGAATGGATGGACATACGATGTAGAAGTGGTCAGTGGTGCTAAGGTCTACGATGTCAGCGTGAATGCCGAGAACGGCATGGTCATCACCTCCACCGAAGACAAAACTGATCATGACGACGATAACGACAAAGAAGATTAATTATTAGGTTCGACCGCCTCTGTATAAAGGAGGCGGGTTCATCATGGAGCTCGCATGGAAAAATTAAATGAAGCATTATTTCTTCTGATTAATGCGTCGGCACATCCCAATACAGTGGCGTTACTACTCGCCAAATTTTTGGCAGAATATGCCATTTTTCTGATCCCGATTGTACTGATACTTGGATGGCTGCGCAGCAACGACAGCGCGCGCAAGACCCTGATAATGGCAACAGTCGCTGGTTTGGCAGGACTTTTTATTAATCAACTCATCGGCTTCATTTGGCTGCACCCTAGGCCTTTCATGGGAGGTATAGGGCATACATTAATCCCTCATGTCGCAGATTCATCTTTCCCTAGTGACCATTTGACGCTGTTATGGGCCGTGTCATTGAGCTTCATATGCCATCGACAATGTCGTTCAATGGGAATGATGCTCACTTTATTGGGCATACCGATGGCGTGGGCGCGTATCTACCTTGGCGTTCACTTTCCATTTGATATGGTAGGCGCTGCGTTTGTCGCCGGTGTCAGTGTTTGGTTCGTTTATAAAGGAAAGCGCTGGCTCGTCGAACCAATCTTCAATATTGCGACCAGTATTTATGTTCGGCTTTTTAGACCATTGATACGACGCGGCTGGGTACAGAAGTGAGCTCCTATGATTGAGCTAAGTCTTTCTTGGGAAAATGCTGACATCAATTTATCTCGGAGATGATCATGAACGCATTACTAATCCAGCCCCCATCCAATTGGCGCAATAAAGTACCTGAGCTTACTGCATTTTTCTGGATCATTAAAATGATGTCCACTACAGTGGGTGAGACAGCTGCTGATTTTCTGAACGCTGATCTGCATTTTGGTCTGACTATGACCTCAGCGGTGATGGCAGCATTACTGGTGATCGCATTACTTTTCCAGATTCAGGCGAAACGCTATATCCCATCCAGATATTGGATCGCTGTCGTCTTCATCAGTGTGTTTGGCACCCTCATTACCGACAACCTGAGCGACAATCTTGGTGTGCCACTGCGCATATCGACCGGCCTATTTGGCTTCGCGCTCATCGCCACTTTTGCCGTTTGGTATCGATACGAAAAAACCCTGTCTATCCATGCGATTGATAGCACCAAGCGAGAATTATTTTACTGGACGGCGATTCTATTTACATTTGCTTTGGGTACTGCCGCTGGAGACTTGGTCGCAGAAGGATTCAATTTAGGCTATGCCAACTCTGCTCTTTTATTTGGCGCTTTAATCGTTATCACAGCGTTGGCCCATTACATTTTTAAGGCCAATGCAGTCGCCTGTTACTGGATCGCGTATGTCCTTACACGCCCCTTCGGTGCATCGTGTGGCGATCTATTGTCCCAGTCTGTGACAAATGGAGGGCTGGGTTTGGGCACAATAGGTACCAGCGCGCTGTTCTTAGTCACAATAGTCGCTCTTGTTTTGTATCTTTCGATCCTTCAAAATCGCCTTCATGAGTAATCGGCATAAGTTTGTTGAAATTGTTAAGGTCCTTGGCGAATCAGTTTTTTTATGCTGGGTCTGATCAAATTGGGCGGCTGCGCTGTTTTATTAGCGGTTGAAATCGTTTAGCTAATGGCTGAACAAAAAAGGGAAGATAAAATGCGGGTACTGTTGATCGAAGACGATCCGATGATCGGGAATGCGATTCAATCTGCATTGAAGGATGCGTCTTATGCTGCCGATTGGGTAAAAAATGGTCAATCAGCACTCAATTCTCTGGACTGCCAAGAATACGATATCGTATTGCTCGACCTCGGTTTGC
>JACMRF010000009.1 GCA_014376575.1 Undibacterium sp. | reverse complement strand
GGCATATCACGATAGATCTGATGGTGGTTTGTATGCAAGTTTGTGCGAAATGGCATTTGCCGGTCGTTGCGGGTTAGATATTAATCTTGATATTCTGACGATAGAGAGTGAGCATGCGGCTGATCAGGGCGATGCCAAGAATTGGGCGGGACAAATTGCTGTGCGCAGGAATGACCTAACGTTACGTGCACTGTTCAACGAAGAGCTAGGCGCCGTGATACAGATACGTACCGAGCAACGTTCGGAAGTAATGGATGTCTTACGAGCGCATCATCTAGGTGCTTGTAGCCATATCATCGGTAAGCCTAACAATAGTGGCAGAATCGTATTTACTCGGGATGCGAAAGAAATTTATAGTCAAGAGCGTAGCAAGTTGCATCAAATTTGGAGTAAAACTAGTTGGCAAATTGCCCGCATGCGTGATAACCCAGCTTGTGCCGATGCCGAATACGCACGTTTAGCGGATCTGACTGATCCTGGGATGCAACCCAAAATCAGTTTTGATGCCCAACTTGATATAGCCGCACCGTATATAGCAACCGGCGTTCGGCCCAAAATTGCAATTTTACGTGAGCAGGGCGTTAACTCGCATATTGAAACTGCTTATGTTATGCATAAGGCGGGCTTCACAGCGGTCGATGTCCATATGAGTGATCTTATTTCTGGCCGCGCTCGTTTATCTGATTTTAAAGGACTGGTTGCCGTCGGCGGTTTTTCTTATGGTGATGTCTTAGGTGCCGGCGAGGGGTGGGCGAAAACAATTTTGTTCAACACCATGATGGCCGAACAATTCTCTGAATTCTTTAACCGGACAGATACCTTTGGTTTGGGTATTTGTAATGGTTGTCAAATGATGAGTAATCTAAAGTCCATCATTCCAGGAGCTACTGCATGGCCAAAATTCACTAAAAATAAATCTGAGCAGTTTGAAGGTCGTTTTGTTATGGTGGAAGTTTTGGAATCCAAGTCAATTTTTATGCAAGACATGGCTGGCCTGCAAACACCAATCGCTATAGCTCACGGGGAAGGATATGCGGATTTCTCTGTCACAGGCGATATGAAAGCTGCACAAATAGCAATGCGTTTCGTTGACAATCATGGAGATATTACGGAAATTTACCCATACAATCCGAATGGGTCTCCACTAGGAATCACTGCGGTCACAAATGATGATGGCCGTTTTACCGTAATGATGCCGCACGCAGAAAGAGTTTTTCGCTCAGTATTGAATTCCTGGCATCCACAAGCTTGGGGCGAAGATTCACCTTGGATGCGCATGTTCCGCAACTCTCGAAAATGGGTTGGGTAAATAGCTACAAGTCATTGACGAGAAATGTAACGTTTTTTAGTTGTTGTTGATACTCAACTTATGTACGAATAAGAAGAAAATTGACATAAAAAAACGGTGCTCTAAGCACCGTTTTTTTTCGTGAAATATCGTAATCTACAAAATTTCACTCGCATGATCTGCTAAACGTGATCGCTCACCGCGAGCCAAAGTTACGTGGCCGCTATGCGCCCAACCCTTGAATCGATCCACTACGTAAGTTAAACCACTTGATCCTTCAGTTAAATATGGGGTATCAATTTGTGCAATATTTCCAAGACAAAGGATCTTGGTGCCGGGCCCTGCGCGAGTCACTAATGTCTTCACTTGTTTTGGCGTAAGGTTTTGTGCCTCGTCAATAATCAAAAATTTATTGACGAAGGTTCGACCACGCATGAAGTTCAATGATTTAATTTTGATTCGTGAGCGAATCAGATCTTGAGTGGCAGCACGTCCCCAATCACCTGCATCATTGTCTGATTTATTGAGCACTTCAAGGTTGTCATCAAAAGCGCCCATCCATGGCGACATTTTTTCTTCCTCTGTACCTGGTAAGAAACCAATGTCTTCACCGACTGGAACCGTTACGCGAGTTACAATGATCTCGTTGTAAGTTTTGGTTTCCAGAACCTGCGCCAAGCCCGCAGCTAGCGCCAACAATGTTTTTCCTGTTCCTGCTTGACCAAGCAAGGTGACAAAATCACATTCAGGATCCATCAGCAAATTGAGCGCGAAATTTTGCTCTCGGTTGCGTGACGTCACACCCCATACGCTATGCTTTGGATGTCCATAATCACGTAAGGTCTGAAGTACCGCGGTCTTGCCGTTGAGTTGTCTCACTTGAGCATAAAATGAAGTTTCGCCATTTTTTGGTTCGAGATAAACAAATTGATTAACCAATAAACTAGGAATGATCGGGCCAGTAATGCGATAAAAAGTAGTGCTTATACCATTTTTATTTTCCTGCCATGATTCCATTCCTTTACCGTGCTTGTTCCAGAAATCTTCTGGTAATTGCACGATTCCTGTGTAGAGCAGGTCTGAATCTTCTAATACGTGATCATTAAAGTAGTCCTCTGCTGGCAAACCCAATGCTCGTGCCTTAATGCGCATGTTGATGTCTTTTGACACCAAAACGATAGCCCGACCGGGAAACTCTGTCTCAAGCGCACGCACAACCGCTAAAATTTGGTTGTCAGCTTTACCTTGAGGTAAGCCTTGAGGAAGAGTCCCGCCTTGCAATTTAGTTTGGAAAAACAAACGACCACGAGCGTCTTTATTACCTAGTTTGGAAAGGAGTATTCCTTTTTCTATGTCGTTATTATCAATATCACCGACCAATGCATCGAGCGAGCGTGATATTTGACGTGCATTTCGAGCTACTTCTGACATGCCTTTTTTGTGATCATCCAATTCTTCCAGAGTGATCATTGGTAAATAAATATCGTGTTCTTCAAATCTAAAAAGTGACGAAGGATCATGCATTAAGACGTTGGTGTCGAGAACGAATAATTTCGTAACACCTGATTTGTCAGCTGCACGACTAGTACGTGATTTCACTGAATTATCATGGCCTCGCGTTGGTAAACTAACTACAACCGGCTTATCTGCACTTTTCACAGCACTGTTCTTGCTACGCGGCGCAACTGCAATCGGAATAATTGCTTTTAATGCAACTGTGGACGATGTCGATAGTTTACTTGCAGTATTGGGACTTTTGGATGCAGTTATTTTTGCCTCCGCTTGTATGGTTTTTGTAACTATATTTTTATCTGCTTTTGGATAATCCTTTGGGGATAGCAGAGCCGCTGGTTTAGTCGGCATTTTTGGCAGGGGCATCAATAACCTCTTATAAAAAGTGTGAGAGCTTAAAAGTAAAAAAAGTCGCTATTGAAGACCAGTAAGTGGTCTCAATTAACGACTTGAATATGAATAAATAGGGATTTCAATTATGCGTGTGCACTCACAAATTCCAACACTTCATTAACATGACCAACAACTTTTACTCCTCGCCATTCTTTCACTAATTTACCATTGCCGTCAATGATAAATGTGCTGCGCTCTACCCCCCGCACTTGTTTTCCGTACATGTTTTTTAACTTCATGACGTTAAACAGAGTGCAGATCGCTTCATCAGCGTCAGATAGTAATTCAAAAGGCAAATCCAATTTGGCTTTAAAGCCTTCGTGCGACCGGATGCTGTCACGACTAAGGCCAAAAATAACTGCATTACTCTCGTTGAATTTTGCATAGTGATCACGAAAGGCGATACTTTCAGTGGTACATCCAGGTGTATTGTCTTTTGGATAAAAATAAATCACTACCGTTTTTCCGACATAGTCATTTAACTGGAATGTGGCAGCTCCAGTCATTGCCGCAGAAAAATTTGGTACCTGACAATTTACTGCAGATGGGCTATCGGCCAAAGTGATCTCCTGATCTTATAAAGATGATTTATCAGTGTTTATTTCGAAATGAATCAGGCAGTTACTGCGACCAACTCTCCTGATCTTCCTGGTAGTTCTGCCCACATTAGAGGATGAACAGGCAATTTTTTCTCTTGAATATTGTCATAATAATCGGCCATCGAGATACATTGATAGCCTTGTTCTTGCCATCCAACAAGCAACTGATTAAAGATGGGGGCAAGTTTTTGTCCTTCAAGTTCTGCGTGTAAGGTAAATACGTGATCTCTTGGTTTTGCTGTTAATTTTAAAATATTATCAGCTATATTTGACTCGCTAATGACAACCCCATCGATTTCTCGCCCAAGTAACTCATCCAAAGTTGGTAAAGTGGTCGGCATTTGTACGCAGGGAAGAGTTGCGCCATTAATTTGTAAACGATATGGGCCAGCAGCCTGATTTTTTAAAGAGCCATTCTCGTTGAGCATAGCTCGCCCATCAGAAGCGTATTTCATCCCAAAATGATCAAGTTGCACAAAAGCATGCTGATTCATTTGCCATCCAGCAGCACCGTGAGTTTTAGGCGTAGCGCCAAAAATATGCTGGAAACGATCAAAAGCTTGTTGCATTTGTTTTTGTGTCCAAACTGCATCTTTCTGTCTAACGTTATCCTGCCAAACGACATGATCCCAAGTATGTATACCGCATTCAAAACCTGCACGACGCACTGCACGCATTTCTTCTATGCAATCTTTGCCGATATCAGGTGCGGGCAAAAAGACACCATACATCAAAGTTTTTGCACCGTAATGCTCAAGAACCGAGGTACGGGAAACTTTCTGAAAAAAACCGGGGCGGAAGGCACGGCGAAGCGCCCAGCCAGTGTGGTCTTTACCTAGGGAAAATAAAAAAGTGGCGCCAGCTTGATGCTGCTTTAAAAGACGCACCAAATTTGGTACACCCTCACGAGTGCCACGGTAGGTATCAACATCAATTTTTAAAACAATAGAAGGCATGCGATCTCTGAATTAGTCCATCAAGGCGCGAGCTTGTGCTACCTGACCACGATAAGCATCGAAAATATTACGCATGCTATCTTCCATCGTCGTAGTCGGTGCCCAGCCCAATTCTTCGCAAGTGTTGGTGATTTTTGGCACACGATTTTGTACGTCTTGATAACCAGTACCGTAGTAGGCGCCAGAAGTGGTTTCAATCAACTGAACCTTTTTGGCTGATTCTGCATATTCTGGATAATCAGCGGCCAGCGTTAACATCATGTGTGCCAATTCGCGGATAGAGAAATTATTGACAGGGTTGCCGATATTATAAATTTTGCCACTAGCAATGCCATCTTTATTCGCAATGATACGTATCAATGCATCAATGCCATCGTCGATATAGGTAAAGGCCCGTTTTTGTGCGCCACCATCAACCAAAGAAATATTTTCACCACGGACGATATGACCGAAAAATTGAGTCACAACGCGTGAGCTACCTTCTTTCGGCGTGTGGATGGAATCCAACCCAGCGCCGATCCAGTTGAATGGACGGAACAAGGTGAAGTTCAAACCTTCCATACCATAGCCCCAGATAACCCTATCCATCAACTGCTTTGCACATGAATAAATCCAGCGCGGTTTATTGATAGGGCCGCAGATAAGTTCTGAATTTTCCGAATCAAACTCGTCATCATGGCACATGCCATAAACTTCGGAAGTTGAAGGGAAAACCAGATGTTTGCCATATTTGGCGGCAGAACGAACGATAGGTAAATTTGCTTCAAAATCGAGTTCAAATACACGTAATGGTTGTTTGACGTAAGTGGATGGCGTAGCAATCGCGACCAGTGGCAAAATAACATCACATTTTTTAACATGATATTCAACCCATTCTTTATTGATGGTGATATCACCTTCAAAAAAATGCATGCGAGGATGGCTAAGCAAATCACCTAAACGATCGGTTTGCATATCCATTCCGTATACTTCCCAGTCTGTGGTGTCGAGAATACGTTTGGATAAATGGTGGCCGATAAAACCGTTCACGCCGAGAATGAGGACTTTTTTCATGGTGATTTCTTTATTTTAAAATGGTGTTGCAATGATTATTGGGTGACCAGTTGGCATTGGAGTGCTTGTGCAGAGATCATTTTGCCGTTTAATAACAGTTCAATAATATGGAGCGCGCGACCATCGCCACACACGCCGAGAATGACATTATCCACTACAGACAAGCCTTGCGGCAAATTTGGCGCGACGGTGTTGCTGGCTGGTGCTAATCTCGCCTTGGCGATTACATAGGTATTGCCAGCTACTTCGTTGAATGCGCCAGGGTAGGGCGGTGCAACGGCCCGATGCAGGTTATACACCTGCTGTGCAGGTAAAGCCCAATTGATACGACCATCTTCAGGTGTGCGCCCGCCAAAATAACTACCTTGACTAAGATCATTGTTGCGGGCTTTGGCTGTGCCATTTAGTAAAGCGGGCAGGGCATACCATAAGGTTTGTTCCGCGGCGACGGTTAATTTGCCAAATACTTCGTGCGCAGTGTCATCGGGCAAAATTGGAACTGCCGTTTGGGCGATGATGCCACCCGCATCTGGTTTGGCTGCCATTTCATGCAAGGTAGCGCCGGTTTCCGATTCTCCATGTAAGACTGCCCAATTGACCGGAACCCGTCCGCGATATTTTGGTAGTAGTGATCCATGTAAATTGTAAGCGCCATTTTTGGCCAACGCCAATAAGCTGATCGGCAACATATGGCGGTAATAAAAACTAAAAATAAAGTCAGGCGCTATTTCTGTGATTTGCTGCATCAATTCAGGCAATGCTGGATCTGCTGGCGTTACAGTAGGAATCCCCTGCTCTTTACAAAGTTCTACCACTGACTCAAACCAGATCGTTTCGTTTGGATTGTCCTCGTGCGTTACCACCAAGGCTATCTGAACACCGCGTGCCAACAGCGTTTTTATACAGCGTACACCGACACTATGGTAGGCAAAAACAACGGCGGTATTTTTTGAATCCAATCTCATCTTAATTTACGTCCCGTACGTTAGGTTCTGATTGCTCCAGGACGGTCAGTACTACATAACGAGGACGTCCACGTACTTGCTGGTAAATGCGTCCGACGTATTCGCCTAATAAACCTATGCCAAAAAGGATGACGCCCATCATAAAGAAGGCAATGGCAAAGAGCGTGAATAGTCCCTCGGCTTCTGCACCAAGAATAAAACGGCGTATTAATAGAAGTACGACCAGGCCAGCAGACGCAACAGACAAGATCATCCCCAGCATAGAAAATAGCTGCAAGGGCATAATGGAAAACCCCGTCATTAAATCAAAATTGAGACGGATTAAGCT